>JABCSI010000246.1 GCA_018238965.1 Promethearchaeota archaeon | reverse complement strand
ATTGTTCCCGGACATGCTTTTGTGGCTGTTCGATTAGATTCACCACCTACTCATTCTTCGGGTACATGGCATGTTACAATTGATGAGGAGAATTACTACACATGTGAAACAACAGGCTATGGATGGTTAATTGGAGATCTTCATGGAGATTTTCAAGGAATATCGGTTTATTCTTATCCAGTTTTATAATTTTTTATTTCTTCTTTTTAACCTTATTTTCAATTAATTCATCCATTGCGATTTAATTTTGGTTCATCTAATGGATTTTTTTTTTTAAAGAAATACAAATTCATAGATATTGAAAGGACACCAATAAGAAATAAACCGATTGAGAAAATTCCTAAAAATACAGGAGTTTCTTGCCTTAAGGTAAATCTGCCGTTTACAGGAGATGTCGATTTTAATATCATCAAAATTTCCATATTAGGTTCAATTTCAGTTTCATAGTAAGTTCCATTAAATACATTCTCATTATCTATCGATATTTGAACTGTATCATTGGCATTCATAATTATATGAAGTCTGGAATTTACATAGAAAGGAAATTGTTGTGTAAAATTGTTATAATATTCTAAGTAGAACTGCTCTCCACCCCCATAGATTGGTATAAGAGTGGGATACATTAAATAGGAGTATCCAATCGAGGTTGAACCTATAAAAATCAAACAAATTGAAACACCCCAGAAATATTTGGTTGGATTTTTTTTTGCTTGTTTATTTAAAACCATCTTCTTAATCATCTAATTATCTAATAAAAAATAGAATATAAAAAAAAAACAGCTCTTAATTTTATTACTAGTGATAACGCCCTATCTTTGTAAACGCGCTCCGCAAGTTGTGCAAAAACTACTGTTAACGTTGATGGGGGTATTGCATATTGGGCAAGTACCGTCACCGGAGCTCTTAGGAGTAGCCATGATACGTGGATTATCATTCAATAACTCAAACCGAAAATTCCACATATTTCCATATGGCTCAATTGCAGACATAACTTCGGGAGGGAGAGTCAGGTTTCCTGTTTCCGATATAATCACTGCCCTTGATTTTTCCAAAGCATAGATATTCGATCCGGCATCATGATGACCGACGATATTCCCATCGCTTAACTCAATATTACGGTCAGAGTATGAAGCCACGTGCGGACTATGGGTTACTATCAAAATGCTAGTATTCATTTCATTATGAAGATCTTTTAGGAGTCCCATAACTTGGTCAGTATTTTCATGATCCAAATTACCAGTGGGTTCATCTGCTAAAATTAGTAGAGGTTTGTTGGCTAAAGCTCTCGCAATTGCAACCCTTTGCAGTTCCCCACCACTCAAATGTTGAGGTCTTGCATGCATTCGTGATGTCATTCCTAACTGGTGAAGAACTTCTTTGGTGCGTTTCACGGATGCACTATATGAAACACCTGCATAACGAAGAGTTTTCAGTACATTTTCATAAGCTGAGTGTTCTTTTAAGAGATTTCCTTCTTGGAAGATAAATCCAATTGTATTTCGCCTAAAAGGCACCAGGTGATCCTCCGAAAGGTTGGTAATATCTTGACCAAAATATCGAAGGGATCCCGCAGTGGGGCGTTGCAATCCCCCGAGAATCCGGAGTAAGGTAGATTTTCCAGCTCCCGAGGTCCCAACCACAGACACAAATTCACGCTGTTGAATCATTATATCCAACCCACGAAGAGCCACTACATTCTGTGCACCTTCCAAACCGCGGTAAATTGCATATAATCCTTTAGCATCCAATAAAATATTCTCGGATCCCTCTATTGGAGAGATCTGATCTGCATTTAAATTTAGTTCTGTCATCTGATTATACCTCCTTAATTCCCACAGCGATATCTTGGTTTGCTGCGGAGCGAATTGAAGCAACAGTCGCCCCCAACATACCCAAGAATGTCACAGCACTAATAATAATCAACTCTAATACGGGAATCTCAACTAGCCGTTCAATAGAAGAGAAAGTTCCCGAAATCATGCTTACGAACATAAACACCCCATTGAATAATTGGGCAATACCAATTCCGAGGAATATCCCCCAGATAGAAGCCGTAAGCATCATCAACGTGTTCTCCCCCAAAGCCAATTTATATATATGTTTTTTCTTAGCTCCAATAGATCGTAGAATGGCGAACTCGTGTTTCCGCTTCTCCATAATGATGGCTGAGAAAGCAAAAGCACTAATTAACGAAGCTAAAAGGCTTATAACAAAATCCATTGAAAGTAAACCCGAGATACCATATCCTTGAGTGGAACTATCCAATCGATTTTTCTCATAGTAAAACGAGCGATCATTATCAATATCATACATTTCTTCAACCTCAATTTGGGAAGCTGTCATTTCATCCACCGACATATCGGCACCGTCTTCTGTCCTAACATAATACCGTGAAGCATTTAGATTCCCTGTGACAAAGGCATCAACACTCATATTCATACTAAGAGCTAATATTTCCCTCATAAGTGATTCTGAAGTGAGGCTAGATGAGGCTATCGAGCCCGGAAATTGGTTAATGGTTCCCAATATACTAATTTCTTCTATTTCATGGAATTCACCGGAAGTAGAGTCAACAACCGGCACTTTTATATCGATTTTATCTCCTGAGTTAAGAGCAAGATAATCTGCATAACCAGCTGTTATGAATATTCCCCGGGGAGTAGTTTCGAGCTGTTCCAATGCCTCTTGAGCGGTGTATGAGTCGAAATTGTCTTCTTGCCAATATAACACCGGTTTACCTTCCTTGAGATTTGCTAATTCTTGACTATTTTCTATTGCCAAAACGGATAAACCTGCAGTTAGAATCTTTATATAGGAACCTGTGAGAGCAATGCTTTCGTCAAATCCGATTATTTGGCTTAAATTTGTATGATGATCGGCTGCTGTATCAAAATTCACTTGCCAATCTGCTCCCACCTGCCATTCAAGGTCCCGTTCTGCGTGTCGTTCTTCAGTGGTTCCTTGAATTGTAGCGAGAACTGCAATGGACAAGGTAAGAATGATGATAAGTGCTAACCTATCTACATCTCCGCGCCGTTTTAACCCACTTTTTATAATTCGCTTAACATCGTTTACTACCCTTAATCTTAAGAAAGTATCTTGGAGCTTTAGTGGGATCCATTTTGTTAGTCGGGACCCCACGGAACTCCCTCCTATCCAGAATAAGAAGGGAGTGATTAAAAAGATCCCCAATTGGGCTAAATCAGTTAATTGGATATTCACTTTAAGTCTTTGAGCTACTACTATTCCCAGTCCAATAACTCCAATTATGAATAATACAATATCTAATTTGGTTCTCTTTAAAAATGAGATTTTCTTCAGATCCCTTCTGACAACTCCTTCAGTTACTTCAGATTCGATAAAATTACGACCTTTCTTGTAGATTTGGACAATAATTAATAAGCTGGTAAACCCAAAGGGCACTAATAATGCTGTCCAGTCAAGATACAGAAAATCTAAGAAAGTTGTAGGGTCAAGGGAGATCACCATATAACCCGTAGCAGATGTAATCAGCCATGCTGAGACAATACCTGCAAGATAACCAATTATGGTTCCTGCTAAGAGCAAAAACAAAGTTTCATTTTGTAATTCGCGGAAAATTTGTCTTGAATTGGCACCTTGGACTTTTCTGATTGCGATTCCTCTTCGTCGTTCTTCTAAGCTCATTTCGATACCAAAATTTAATAAATATATGCTCAAAATTATCACGGGAATAGAAAGAGCCACATACAATATCGTAATGAAAATAGAGATGATTTGAAAGCCAATCACAGCTCCTTCGATAATGATCGTGCTTTCTAAATCGTTATCGTTATTTCTGGCTACGTCATTTACAAAAGTATTAATTTCGTTAATAAAAGTCTCTGGATCTCCTACTGAAAATTGATCAATATCCAATTTGACCCCAATATAGAAATTACCTTGTTCATGCATCACTGTTTCCAAAGCATCCATTGAGGTTTTGTTTGCCAATAAATTCAATGAAAGATAGATGTTCCATCCTTGAAAAGGCGATGAGCTGAACATATCAAAAAAACTAAAACTAGTCTGTTCAGCAAGCTTATACGTACCCTTGATGGTAATATTGGTCAATTGACCAAAAATTTGAACTGGTTTTGGAGGATCACCATCATCATAATAAGTTTGAGTCAAGTTAATAAGAGGAATATTCTCGCCTATTTCGAGGTTTAGATCCCGTGCCATCCTTGACGGGATGATTGCAGAATCCCCCGATAAATCCATTTCACCTTCAAAATCCATTTCGGCAATTTTTTCGCCGATTTCGTTTTTTAAAGTGGATTCTTCCATAAATAATACACGCGCCTGTACACCTTCCGGATCCTCACTTACGAGATCTGCTGATGAAAAGAGCCGAGTCTCCAAGTAACCCTTAAAATCGCCCGAGGACCCCCCGAAGATTGAAACAGCTAAGACTCTTTCATTCGACCGAATCTGGGTGGCGAGTTCATTTAACGCAATGCTCGATTCATTATTGGGAATGTTGAATCCGACTTCAAAGGGCTGGTCTTCTATAAGTGTTTGATAATTATCCTCTTTCAGCTCTTTATTATAGATTATAATCCCCGAGAGCAGTGAGGTTGCCAAAATTATTCCTGCCAGCATAGCGAATGAACGGCGTTTATTGTGAATTATGCTTTTGAATGTTTGGGGAATAGTTTCAAGGGGAAAAGTTACAATGAACTCAAGTTTCTTTTTTTTAGGAAACACGCGCCTTTGATTAATCTTATGAAACGGGGTGTTTTTTTCGCGTTTATTCATTCCTCGTTTATCTTTTTTCGATATTTTTTTTTCTGGTTTATTCTCCATCCGATTCACATCTCCTTCTCCGTTTCTATTTCAGCTTTATCTTTTTGGATTCCGTTTAGAGCAGGGTCTTTAGCTTCTTCAGCAACAACACCATTTCTCAAAATAAACACTTTTTGTGCAGCATGAGCCAATGCAACATCATGGGTTACCATCAAGATAGCTTTCCCTTGCGCTGCCAACTCTTTAAATAAATCAATAATTTCCAATCCTGTAGAAGTGTCCAGATTACCAGTGGGCTCATCTGCTAAAATAACTTCAGGATCGTTAGCCAAAGCCCTCGCAATTGCCACTCGTTGATTTTGACCTCCCGATAACCCATCTGGAAAATGATCTGCACGATCTTCAAGCCCAACACGCTTCAATAATTCCATTGCAGTCAGCCTTGCTACTGAATCCTCAACATCCGCTAAATCCAAGGGAATCATTACATTCTCCAAAGCTGTAAGGTTATCGATCAAACCAAAGCTTTGGAATACCCAACCAATATGGAGGTTGCGTAGCTCGGATAGGGCATTGTCCTTAAGAGAATCAAGTTCAACCCCATTAATTTTCACAGAACCACTATTTTGTTTAGTGAGCCCACCTACAATATTAAGCAGAGTAGATTTTCCACAACCAGACGGCCCCATTAATGTAAAAAAATCACCCTTCCGCATTTCTAACGAAACTCCCCGAAGAACATTCACTTCATTCGCCCGTCCAGGGTCGTATATTTTATGGAGGTTTGATATCGAAATTATCAGTTGGTTTTCAATTTCATTTTCTATTAATTCATTTTTTATTGTCATGCTGTTTCAACCAAGATATTTTTAATTAATTATTCTGATAGAATTTTAACTTTGTTGCATATTTCTATAAGATTTTTCATTAATATTTTAAAATTAATGATTCAAATTCTAATTAACAAAGTTCCATGAAATCTGAAATTATATAATCAACCTTGACAAATTTTAGTATCATGGAACCGATTCTTATAATTAATGGAAGTCCATGAATAAAAGGAAATACTGCGATTTTATGCAAGACCTTGGATGAAATTTTTAAAAAAGAAGGCGTAGAATCTGAAATAATTGTACTTAATAAACTAAAAATTAACCCCTGCCGTGCTTGTGACTCATGTATTCGAACTGGAGATCTCAGGTGTGTTCAAAAAGATGATATGAACAGTCTTTTTCCAAAACTGTTAAATGCTCGGGCAATTATTCTCGCATGTCCAATTTATTGGTTTACGGTATCTGGTCAAATGAAGTTATTTCTTGATAGATTATATGCTTTGCACGGAAAAGAAGGATTCGCTTTAAAGAATAAAACAATGGCAGCAATTCTTGTATATGGTGATGTTGATGAAATGAAATCTGGGGCGATAAACGCTATTGGAACTCTTGAAAACTGTTTTTCATATTTTTCTGCTAAAAATAAAAGAATTCTTCATGGATCGGCTAACAATCCCGGAGATGTTATCAAAAATATTAAATTGATGGAAGACTTAAAAAATTTATTAGGAACTACTGATATTTATTTGCTTGATCAAATAATGAAATCTAGATACAAAACTTCCGATTTAATTCTAGATGCTGGTTGTGGTAATGGAAGAAATATTCATTGGTTTTATAATAATGGCTTTTCTATGTATGGTTTTGATATAGGTGAAGATCGTGTTATACATTTAAAAAAG
>JABCSI010000245.1 GCA_018238965.1 Promethearchaeota archaeon | reverse complement strand
CACTAAAATAACCACTCTTCCCCCAGAAATTGGCTTGTTGACTCGGTTGGAAAAACTTCATATGCGGAAT
This sequence comes from Promethearchaeota archaeon, assembly GCA_018238965.1. Lineage (GTDB taxonomy): Archaea > Asgardarchaeota > Lokiarchaeia > Sigyniarchaeales > Promethearchaeaceae > Harpocratesius. The sequence continues at coordinate 6,435 of JABCSI010000245.1, read as the reverse complement.
TTTCAGATCTCCGCCATTCCGCTCGAAACTGGTCATCTCAAATCCCTCCCTTCCGAAATCGGGCATCTCAAAGAATTATTCGAATTAAATCTTACAAACAACAACATCCAGGAAATTCCTCCAGAAATTGGCCAGTTGCCCAAGCTTAAGCACCTCACTCTAAATAAAAATAAACTAATCGATATTCCTAAAGAGATTGGAAATTTACCCCAGATCCAGGGCATTGGATTGGATGCCAACCAACTCACAAGACTACCTTCTGAATTCTATCATCTCCCAACACTTCAAGGGCTGGCGCTCAGTAACAATCACTTCATGAGCATCCCTCCCGAAATTGGTAAACTAATCAACTTGACCGCTCTCGGACTAAGCAATAATCATCTGACAAGCCTTCCCTCCGAAATCGGAAATCTCACAAACCTAACTAAATTGGATTTGAGCAATAATGAGATAGACCAGCTCCCTGACAACATATGTAATCTTCGTGAACTTGAAGAAATTAGTCTCAACACTAACCTTTTAACTACGCTCCCGCTCGAATTTGGAAACCTCCATAAACTAACACATCTCAATCTTAGTAGTAATAAATTGCACGATCTTCCTGATTCCATTGCAACCATGTCTAAACTTTGGACTGTCTCCCTTCAAAAAAATAAATTTATTACTATCCCCTTGGGTATCTTAAAAAATGATTATATTTCTGAGATTTATATCAAATCGAACCCCCTTGCCCCCATCTATTTCGAAGGAGCCATTTGGGATAATTTTTTGAGACATTTTGATGATTTTGAAGATGATGATGGTGTTTACTATGGTCGTAAGATTGAAATGGATCCAGAAGTGAAGATTTTTTACGATTCCATCGATTTTCGGAAAGCATGGGTGCAATCAATTTTTCGTAGACGCCCCAATCGTACTAATTTCGTTATTGAACCCATCCCGGCCGAGACGTATGTGCCCGCTTTACTTCATGGCGAGTTGGATCCGAAATATTACCAACATATTGTCACAGGGTGTAGCGGGCAAGTGAAGAAATTTATCATCGATCAACTTCCCCGTGATCATCCTATCTGCCCTCTATTACAACGTCAATTAGAAATACCCCATAAAGACTCGTTTCGCCTTCAGTTGTAAGTTTTTTCTCATGTTTATTTATCATATTTTCAGCCCTATTTGTCATAATCACCATACTATTTTCTCAAAATCTCTTAAATCACATTCCGTCCAATATGAGAAAAAAGCCCCAAATTTTTTATATTGAGGGAAATTTAATGAAATTATGAGAAATATGAAACTGAAAACGATGACTGAATTAGGCACTCCAATTCCTTCTCACAAAGCTTACATAATTCGCTCCACAAAAGATGTAAGTATGGAACAAAGGGCTCGTGTTTTAAAAGAAACAGAATATAATATGTTCTCATTCCCTGCCGACTTGCTCTATCTTGATTATCTCTCGGACAGCGGCAGTACAAGTATGACAGATCTGCAATGGGCTGCGATGTTCTTAGGGGATGAATCTTATGGGCGAAACAAAGGGTATTACGCATTATTGGAAGCTTTCCGAGACACCTTCGAACGCGGTGATCAACCTCGTAAGATAATCGATATGTATCTCACGGGCGAAAACGATGTAGAAAAATTGATGAATGACATTTATCTTCAGAGTTTTGAAGGAGGATTCGTAAACGGGGGTATTTACCAACTTAGTCGACCTAACACATTCATTACTCCCCAAGGCAGGGTGGCAGAATATCTATTATTTTCCACCCTTGCGGAGGTTTTACATGAAATAGATCCCACCAAAAAATATTATATTCCAAATAATGGGCATTTCGATACAACTGGGGCAAATATTCGTGCGGTGGATATAGAACCAGTTAATGTTTTTGATAAAACTATCGTATTAGAACCATTCCCTGCCGAAGAAATGGATAAATCGAATCCCTTCAAGGGAAATATGGATGTCGTTCAATTGGAAGCACTGATTCAAGAAAAGGGTGCCGATTCCATTCCAGTTATATACCTAACAATTACCAATAATTCCGTGGCCGGTCAACCCGTGTCTATGGCAAATATTAAGGCAGTTAATGCGATTGCCGATAAAAATGGCATTCCACTATTCTTCGACGCTTGCCGATTTGCAGAAAATGCATATTTCATCAAAGAGTTTGAACAAGGGTATCAAAACTTGTCAGTCCGTGAAATTGTCAAGGAAATGTTTTCCTACGCAGATGGATTTACTATCAGTCTCAAGAAAGATGGTATGGCCAATATGGGTGGCGCACTTCTTCTCCGGGATCAGGGTGTTTTTGTTCAAAAATATTCAATCAATGGTAAGAATATTGGGACCCGGTTAAAGGAAAAACAGATAGTTACTATTGGCAACGATTCCTACGGTGCACTCAGTGGCCGGGATATTATGGCTCTCTCAATGGGCTTGTATGAAGTCGTGAAAGAGAAATACTTAAAATCCCGCATCGGACAAACCCGATATTTCGCAAAAAAGCTTGCCGAACACAACGTGCCAGTAATTCTACCCGCTGGAGGACATGCTGTTTATCTTGACATGGAACGATTTTTGGAAGGAACCGGAATGAAAACCGAAGATTTCGGAGGAGTGGGTTTTACTATCGAATTAATTAAGCATTATGGTATCCGTGCTTGTGAGTTGGGTCCATTTGCTTTTGAATACGATCAACGCCCCCCCGAGCAACAACGGAGCATCCTAAACTTGGTACGATTTGCAATTCCCCGAAATGCCTACAGTCGCGCTGATATCGATTACACAGTGGCAGCTGTCGTTGAATTGTTTAATCATAAGGAGAGCATTCCCAAGGTTCGCATTTCCCGCGGGAAGGAATTGAGTTTACGACATTTCCAAACGGGATTAGAGCCTGTTTACGACTAAATTCTATACAATATTTTGATACAATATTTCGAAATAATTTTTTTTTTTACCCTTTTTGCTATCTCAGGGGGGATAAATCATGGTTCAAAATTCAAGTAATTCGATGGAAATCGTAAAGACTCTCAGCAGTAAACCACGACTAGAAGCTCTCCTTTTGTTATTTATTTATCGGAAGATAAGTTTGACTGATTTGAGTGAGCGCCTTCACAAGACCAAGAATACCATGATATATCACATGCGGTTGTTGAAAGAACATGGATTAATTACGGAATTTGATAAAAAAATACCCGGATCAATAAAACCGATTAAAGTTTATCAACTTAAAGCCGATTTTTACAAAAAATTGTATGTTCCCTTTGAGGATATTTCAAAACTGCCCCAAGATCAAGTGATGGAGCATTCAAAAACGATATTTCGATATAATATGATGCTTTTTGAGACTATTCGTGAAATATTGAGTAGGATTCAGACTTTTTACAATTCAGCACAAAAGGAAGCTAATTCGCTTGAGAAAGTGATAAATTTTCACGAGGATCATTCGATTCCGCGGGATTTAATTCCCTTATCCGAAGCGGCCTATAAGGAATATCAAGATAATTATGGAGATTTGATACGAAAAACATTGCGATTTTTGGAAGAAGAAGATGAATCCTCACCGGAAGTCGAACGTCCCTATTTAGCCTTTAATTCAATTCTCCCAATAAAGGATATATTTGAGGAAAAATCCAAGCCCTCGATATAAAGATTAATAATAAAACATAACATATCCTTAAAACCCGACATAATCATCCAAATCACTTTCCTTAAATATTCCTTCTTCAATTATATCATGTGCATCTTTTGCAAGTGACATTTTGATCTTCCCCGATTACAAAATGCCAGTTAAATTGAAGTGATTTGAAGAACCGATGGAAATCCCCGAAATTATCGTAGTACCCCCTAAATCAATTGGTGAATACGCACGAAAAACATCTCGTAATTTGAAGAGTGGTAGTGCCACCGAGCTCACTTACTATGCTGATTTCAAACAATTTTTAGAATCAATATTTCCCCCCGGGAAAGGATATCTCATCCAAGCAGGGGCAAAACTTCCTGGATCCGCAAATAAACCCGATCTAACTGTAAGTTTCAATGGAATTACACTCTTTCATATAGAGGCCAAACTGCCCTTCACTCCGATTGAAACCATGATTAATCAACAACCGCCTACCAGAGTGCATGATCAAGTTACCCGTTACCGAACCGAGGGAACACAAGTCCTTTTGACCGATTTCGTAGACATTTGGCTCGTAAAACCAGAAAGAACAAAAAAAACAGAAAAAAACCTTACACAGAAACCCCAGAAAACCTCAAAGGGGAAAAGGGGCGATGATATCCAATTTCAATTCAAATGTACCCTTCTGGAAAAGAAATCCGATAGTAAATTAGTACCCGCAACCAATGCCCATCATTCATTCCAAGAACTACTCACACTTACTTGCTCTGAACATCTTCAGAGTATCTCCAATGCTAAGAAATTGATATATCCCTTAGCTGATTTAGCCCATAATATTCGGGAGAAGACAATCTTCTTACTCTCCTCCGATCCTTATGAAAGTAGATTATCACCTCAGCAAATTATTGCTTCCCGCTATCTCTTGCAAATTAAGGAAGATTTTTCCAAATCCATATTCAAGGAAGAAGTGGATCAGGAATTGGATATGTTTGCGGATCTCTTTGCCCAAACAATTGTATATGGCTCCTTTTCTGCCTGGATTAAATTCTGTCAAAAGGAACGAAATTCGGGAAAAAAATTTGCAATTCACTTAGTTGGTGACTATTTACCTTTTGGAAGTTTCTTACGAGATTTATTCCTCAATCTAAAACATAAAACTCCTGAGGAATTTCAATTTATTTTCCAGGAAATGGAACAACGCTTCCAAAATACTGAATTTAGCCCCATTATTAACAATAGCGAAACCCTAATCACCACTTTCTATAGTGATTTCTTAAGCTTGTATGATCCCCAAACCGCAAAAGAACGGGGAGTGGTTTATACGCCGTATGAAATAGTTCGGTACATGGTTGAGGGGATTGACTTTTTGTTAAAGCGTTGGATGGACAAACCCCAAGGCATAATATCATCAACCCTTAAGAAGAAAATATCTTCAAAATTAGCCACACCTGCTGAATTGTCTTCAATGCGTCAAAAATCACTAACGGAAAGACCTTTACATGTTCCAATCGACAGACTCCGATTTCTGGATCCTGCTGCCGGGACCATGGCTTTTGCCTCCGGATTACTGCATGTAGCAAAAGAAAAATTCCATGAGAAACATTCTGCTCACCCAAGCTTAGCCGAGAGCGCCTTCCAAAAATGGGTAATGGAAGAATTTTTTGAAAACATGTATGCATTCGAGATTCTAATGGCTCCCTATGTTTTAGGCCATATCAGAACCTTCTTAACCTTGCAGGATTTGGGTTTAAATTTGAATAGCGATGCCGTAAGCCTGAAATCCTATCTTATGAATACGTTAATGAGTCCTCCGGAAGATAAAACTTTGGATGAATGGGTGTTCCATAATAAAGAAATCGGTAACGAGATCAAGGAAGCAATTCGTGTTCGGGATCAAAAGGAAATATTTGTCATCATGGGTAATCCTCCCTACAATTTGAGCAGTCAAAACAACTGTAAATGGATTAATGGGAAAATTGACGACTACAAAAAAGGATTGCAGGAGCGCAATAAGAAAATTCTATCCGATGATTACGTAAAATTCCTTAGATTTGCCCAATGGAAGATTGAGAAGGTTGGAAAGGGAATTGTTGCGTTCATTACCAACAGTCGATATCTAGAGGGTCAAATGTTTTCCGTTATGCGTAAATCGTTACGAAAGACCTTTGATCATATATATGTTGTTAATCTTCATGGAGATTACCGTAAGAAAGAAACAGGAAATCCCTTTGATATTAAAGTAGGGGTCTCAATTGCATTTATGGTAAGACAAGATAATTCTCCCAATAAAAATGGCGCAGTGCATTATATGGATGTGGCCGACCCTTCCAAGGAAGCTAAATACATGAGATTGGCGGAAGGATTTAAAGAATCATCGTTCAAATTACTATCCCAGACTCCCAAGGATTTTTTCATTGATATCGACACAACTTTCTTGGATCGCTATCAGAGTTTTATTCCCGTTGATGAATTATTCAAAGCCCGACCCCTGAGCGGAATTATGGCAGGGAAAGATCACTTGGTTGTAGATACCGAGGTTTCCAATTTGCACCAGAACATGGAAGCGTTTTTCTCGAAAGATTTTGCCCAACTGGATGCATGGAAAATTCGGACCAACGATACAAAATCGTGGCAAAAAGCGAAAGTCTATGCTAAGACTGATAGTAAGGCTGCAATAAGTAGTATTCGCCCTATGTTATATCGAGGATGGGATTTTAGATATATTGTATATGATCGAGCGATTTTGGAGGGACATCGGATGGGATATATTGATCTCATCAGTGAGACCAACCCGGCTTTAACGGTCACT
>JABCSI010000032.1 GCA_018238965.1 Promethearchaeota archaeon | reverse complement strand
TTTAATTGCTAAGCTGTGATCCTGAAAGTTATCAAAGAAAATAACTGAATCATTCATAGCTTGGAAAAGAACGATACATGGAATATTTTTTATTTTACAGAGTGAATAAATTATATAATTGTAAATAACATGTGGGATACAATGAAAAAGCACAAAATCAATTTTTTCTGTTGAGAGTATATGATTCCAATAAGCTAGATGAGTCAAATAAACATCCTTTCTCGCACGGAAGGAATCCTTAAAACCGGTTATTCTCCTTAATCGCTCTAACATTTCCATAGAGATTGATTCAACGACGGTCATTTTTTCCATTGTAGATTTATCTATTGGAATTATCTCATCCTTTGATAACGGATAATTACCATATATGCGTATATCACTAATCTTATATTGAGTCGCTTTCGTGAACACAGGGATTTTTTTAGGTTGATCAACATAAAATACGTGGCATTTATCAATGCGGAGTTCATTCAAAATTCTATAACTTAATTTCTGATAACTATCTGCATGGAATCCGCAAATTATTATATTCATTAATCTTTTAAAATATGATTTGAATTATTAAATTTCTTGAGTTTACAAGATAGTATTTCGACAAAATTTTTTCTCTACATTGACTCAATATTTTTGAAGGAAACGCACTTAGAAAATGAAAATAGAGACTACAAAGAAGAAAACGAAACCAAAAAATGTTATATAAGGTTATCTAAGGACAATAGACTCCGTAATTTTTTTGGAACAGAGTTTAATGATGATATTTGGAGATTATTATTCTTATTCGGCAAGTCATATTGCACTAAAACCATTTTTTGGAAACAGTTCTTGATTTCAATGTGGCTCATATGGACTTGGTTTTTCCGTAAATATTCTCGCAGGAAAACTTTCATCAAAAGAGCAAGAACGCATATAAAAAGATGGGCCGTGATTTTTTGATCTGTCCAATGGTGCATAGGATTGGTGCGGATTGAATCTACACATTTCATCTCTCTAAAATCATGTTCCACCTCATATTGATCATGATATGCGAAAACTACTTCTTTCATGCTCCAATCACGCCTGCTCGTAGTTAAGAAACTGCGTCCATATCCACTAATCATCTTCGCAAACACGTCCCCTAACAATTCAATTTTCATCGACAAAGATCCATCCACCCCTTCTACTTTTACGGCAAGACATTTCCCTGCTTTTCGATCGAGGATTTTATTAATTCGGTTTTCAACGCGATCACGTTGTTTCCACACATGCCAATTCAATTTTGCACGTAATTCATGCAGTTCAGTTGTAATATAGTCCAATCGTTCTAAAAGATTAATATGAGATCTTTTTTCACTTTCCTTGTCTTTGGTGATAATTACGCGCTGATTTGTTAACCCAAATACTTTATCCTTGACTTCACAAGCCAAAATCATTTTTCCATTCTTTAATTGTATTTTATCAAAATGTGCTTCAGGATAATCTAATAAATGTTTAAAGGATGATGGCCGTAAACTGGCGATGAAATTCAAATTTTTCTCCCTTAAATCTCCGATATTCTGAACAGAATTATTCCCTTTATCGAAAACGATTGTTATGTCTTCACATTCCCGATTTAGTTCTTTAAATCGGGCGATAAACTCGGGAATCATGGATTTAAAATGTGTTGAATCGTGGGTATTTCCTGCATATGTTTTATGCATGAGTGGAATTCCTCTATCACGGGTCACCAACAACGACAATGCGACAATTTTTAGATCATTTCGTTTTGATTTTGCATGACCGCGTTGTGGTAGTTTTCCTGCGCGAGGAGTTTTAATAAACGTATGGAAATTGGTGGGATCAAATAATAAACAATCTAAGTTTACATCAAGCAATTGAAACACCCGTTGGGTTAAGGCCATTTCGATGTTTGCAATCGTTTTTTCATCCAAATAACCGAGATGGTTCCAATACGCTTGCCCCGATAATGATTTTGATTGTTTATTATATTTTTTATATAACCATGTCTTATCGAACCAGTTAGCGATGGCATTTTTACTACAGGGCTCATCGATTCGATTTATCACTGCTAAAGTGATATAATCACCGACAGAGAGTCCTTGATTTCTCTTTGACGTATTATTATTAATAATTGTAGAAAGATTTAACATTTCAGAAACCCTCCATAACGCCGCAACATAGCCAAACGAAGATGTTTTCAAATTAGTAATGTCAAAGGGAACCCGTTGAATATGACTGAGTCTTTCTTTAAGATTTTCTTCTTTACCTAAATATATATTCAACGTCCTTGTGACTTTACCGTTGATTCGTTCTTTTTTACAGAGATACAGGTATGTATTAGTTCCAATTTTTCTTTTTTCAATATAGACCATTTCTATTATTATAAATTAGAGCCTACATACATTTAAATCTTTTTAATTAATAATCCGTAAAACTGTAATTATTACCATTTTAATTAATGAAATATGTATTATAATTAGAGACTACACTTAACAATCGTAAGCAAAATCGACAAAAACATCCTATTAATGCTATCCTAAAGCTTCTGGTAAAATTGGCCTTAATTATGATGTAATGTAATAAAAGGAATTATGTCGACAGGAAGAGGGATTCAGGAAAAGGCAAAAAAGAGCATTTATAAATTATCTTGTAAAGTCAAGAAATTTCAATTAAAATTTACATCAAGGTAAATCTTTAAAAATTTTTGCCATAGGGATGACTTAATTATCGGATAGAGCTTGTTTTAAGGATTTTTCAAATCGCACACAAATCTCTTCGGTTTCCTCATCGGACAAAATTAACGGAGGCTTGATTTTCAAGACGTTTCGCATCATTTCACCTGATTTCTTTAGGATAGGCATACTTTTCCCAAACAAAATCCGATTATCTAACCCATTCTTGATGATTTTATCAACAAGTTCATTATTCGGTGTCCGCTTACCGTCATCTTTCACAAATTCGACTCCAATAAACAGCCCTGGTCCTCGGATATCACCAATTTGGGGATATTTTTGCTGTAATTCGTGCAGAAAAGCGGTAATTTTGGCACCTTGTTTAGCAGCATTCTCGGGAATACGGTGCTTCTGAAGTATTTCAATGGTAACGAGGGAAGCAGCCATAAGCGCAGGATTCGAGGAATAAGTCGAATGTTCTTCGGCTTCCGAGAGCATTTTGAGCTTGGGACGGGCAATTGTAATCCCCAAGGGAAATCCACCAGCTGCACCTTTGGTAGCTGCAATAATATCGGGAGAGACATCTTCACCGGCCAGTTCCGAGTAGTATTCTGTGATCCACATTTTACCCGATCGGCCGAATCCGGTCTGGCATTCATCGTATATGAGTTTAATTTTATTTTCCTTACAAATCTGCTTCAATCCCACGAGGAATTCGACCGGAGCGGGAATTTGTCCTCCAGCGCCTTGATTTGGTTCAATTATGGCACCTGCAATTCCACTAATATGGAAATTTTCGACATGCTGTTTAACTAAAGCCAAACATTCCATGTGGCATTCGGGATCTTTTTTGCCATTGAATCCATTTTTATATCCAAAAGGACAGCGGAAACAGTAAGGAAATAGAGTCTTCATCCAGCGATCGATCCCAAATGGACGATAACGAATGGCTAGACCCAATTGTTGAGTTGCACCGGTTAAAGCAAGATTGGAGCCATGATACCCGCGCCAAAAAGTAAGAATTTGATCTCCGCTCCGACTGTTGACAAAGGCGGTTTTAATCGCTGCCTCAATGGCTCCTCCCCCACCCAGATTGTTCAAGGCAATTCGTCCTCCTTGCATACGGCCTGGAGCGATATCGGCCAATTTATTGGTGAGTTTCACGCGAACCGGAGTGAGATAACCATATCGAACATGATTACTGCGTTGGGCCTGTAATGCCACTGCATAATTCACATCAGAGGGTGCATGTCCTAGGTTAAGAGACCAAGCTTGGGATGTGCAATCCAATACTGGTTCTTCCTGTCCCCGAAATTTAAAATAGACAGTCCCACCCGTACCTGGATCTATGGTTCCTTCGACAACATCGTCAAAAACAGGGACCAACGCGTGGTTTCTACACCGGGCAATTTCCTCATCTGATACTTTGTTATTAATCAATTCTTCAATTTCAGTCTTAGATAGCCATTTGGGATTGAACATTGTTTCATGTTACCTCGGTTAATTTTTTGTTTTGGGCATTAAGATAATCGTAATAACTGTAAAAAAAATAATAACATTAAACATAAAAAAAGGAAATATTTAGGCAAGATCAAACATATTTCGCGTTTGCTTTGCGATAAATCCGCGGGGAAGAAGCTTAATCAGGAAGGATTTCAATCTGGCATTCTTTCCCACGGGATAAAAGGATTTTGGCTTGGAGGCATGCAAGATTTTTTCCACCAATTTCCCTACAATATTCGGAGTTGGAGCATTTGCCAACCCTTTATCCCGCGCAGTTTTTACTTTCATGGAGTTTTTATAATATTCCGAATCGACGGGAGTTTGAAAATCCTGTGGGAGATTTGTATCTATCTCAAAAGGTGCAATAGTAACTACTTTTATTCCGAAGGGACGGAGTTCATTTTCCAGTCCGAAGGAAAGAGCGGTCACCGCCGCTTTTGACGCAGCATAGTATGAGGAAAAAGGTACTGGACTCACACCCGCCATGGAAGATATATTGATTATATAGCCCGCTCGCTGTTTTCGCATATGGGGAAGCATTATTTGGGTTAGGGCAACTAAACCGAAGAAATTGACTTCAAAATAATCCCTTACACGGTTTAAGGGAACCTCCTCTACGCTACCATTCTGAGCGCAACCAGCATTGTTAATTAGAATGTCGATGTCAACGCCAATTTCTGTAAGTTTAGCCCCCAAAGAAGCGATACTGGCGGGATCGTTCAAATCCAAATTCAAATATTGTACATTTTCGATTTTTTGATCTTCTGTTAGGGAATCAACATTTCGGGTCGTGCCAAAAACTTGAAATTCCGAAGGACGGATGCTCAATTGTTTTGCAATAGCATACCCAATACCCTTTGAAGCCCCCGTAATCAACACTTTCTGGGGCGATTTTGTAGGATTGTGTTCCAAGGTAATTCAACTCCAATATTCGGTAATAATAAAAATAAAAAATGGGGCGGGATCAAACGATAACCCTGCTCCAATTTCAAACTTGATTAACTATCTAAATTTGAATTAGGTGATTCCCGTATATACCCAAGTAGATAGGCAATCCCCACACTAGAAACTAATAAGCGCCCATAATCAATCAAGATATCTGTCTCTGGGTCAATTCGCAACAATATCGCAACCACAATGATGAGGAAAATCAAGGTGTAATAGGACCCGGACATAATTCGAACGTTATCGCTTTTAAAAATTTTCTGCTCAATAAAGAAATACACCCCCGCCAGCGTAAAGCCATTGATCGGAGCAATTACCCACCATACATGTAAATCGAACGCAACAACAACAAGGAAATGAACAAATGTTAGCAAATATAGAAGAAAGGTCGTAAAAAGCCCATGAAATCGATGACCAAATTTCGAATATAAATACATTCCCAACGCCCCAAAAAAGGAAACGAGGGCAAGATTACGCAACCAAGCAAGGTCACCATCCATGGTTCCACCATTTACAGAATCAATCGGGTAGAGAATTGCAGATCCATCATATATTACAACCAAAATAGTGATTAAAATCGCCGATGCTTTGATCATGTCGATTATAAAATTTGAAAACGTAGTTCGCTTATAGGGATTAATCAATTTTCTTGATTTGACTTGAGGAATTACCTTAGGACGACCCCATATCAATATTATGAATGGATAGGCAACAAAACTAATGCTTATACCAATAAGTAAAGCCCCCGATAAGAAAAATTCGAAGAAGAATAGAATCCCGCTTATCAAAAGGCAAATCATGGAATCGTGCATCGAGGGGGAAAGATTTTGGGCCGTTAAACCATATTCATGGCGAATAAAAAACCACCCCAGAATCCCGAATGTCAGTAAATTGAAAATTCCCAGAAACAGAATCGTAGGGAATTCAGAAACCCACCCAGACGAACTGATTAATATGAATTGGTAAATCATTGAGCTGGCACCGAGCAGTACCATTATGAGGGGTATTAGACGACTTATACGATCCAGAAAATTCGATTGCATTCCGAAAATATCCATTAGAAAAAGGATGAGCAATTCGCCACAAATGATAATGATAATAATAGTTGATGTAGCAAACGTATGTGTATCGGAATTCAGGGGAAAATGTTGAAGACTTTGAATCAGAAAATACGGAAGATATGCCGTAAAGCCTAAATAGAAGTAGAGTTTCATTAAAAAATCAAATACATGATCGAGGGGCACCGTCGATTGAGGAACTTTGGATGAGGGGGAGGGTATTGGCATTTTCAAGCCTTTTCAACATTTCAAGAATTTCAAGTAATTCAAGCAAATTTAAGCAAATTCAAGCGAATATTAACTCCGCATGAAACTTGGGAGCATTAGGTTGAAAATTCTAAACATATCACGAATTTTTGATTTTTCGTTGATTAGGGTCCCAATTAAGATGGATTTCATGAGATGATCTTTAGAGAGAGGACCACTGGTGCAAATACACCTCTCGGGACACCAAACCATTAAGTATTGCACGTTTGGATTGTTAATAACATCAATTCCAGGGTAGTTTTTCAATTTGTCGTATAATTTTCTATGCTCATCGGGCCACAATCGACGATCATTGACGACTGTTTGAACTTTGATTCCTGATTTTGCCCGATCTTGCAATATCAGTGCATACTCTTCCGTAATGTAAGGGGCAACAATTTTTAAATCTGATCCGCTGGAAATGATTTCTGCAATGTTATTATTCATTTCCAGCTCTTTATCGGGCATCCCGGCAGCAAAAATTTTAACCGCACCCACTAGATTGATTAAACGGTTCTCTAAATCTTCTACTTTTTGTTTTAATCGAATATTTTCCGCTTTAATTATTGACATTTTTTTATCTCCGCAAAAGAATGATTGGTGATGATAAGTTTATCTGATTATATTTAGATCTCGGTTGAATTAAATTCTACCCTTTAGTGGTCGAGAAGAAAAAAAACATGAGATTCATCAATTCGCATAAATTTGGTAAAGTTGATCAATTTCCTGGCGCATTTGAATCTCTTGGATTTGCAAATGGAGTAACTCCATGGTTTTCTTGAAGTCTTGTGTAACTTGCTTATAATCTATGTCAGAAAATCGTTCCATCTCATCCCTTTTTATCTCAAAATCGTGCAAACCTTTCTGGAGCTTCTTATCCAGTTCGTTGATGGTTCCAATTAAGGCATTAGTTTGAACTTCATTAAATTTCCGCATTTTCTTTAAGATGGTCATAATTGAAGCAAAGCTGGACTCCCATAACGCATACCGATTTTCATAAGCCCTTCCTAATTGTGTGAAGAAGATGCTCATATCCCGGTAAAAATTCCCTGTTGATCTCTCTTCTTTCGGGACACTTTCTTTCCCGCGCAAGGGTGACGATTCCAATTTGAGTTTATCAAGAACTTTTTCTTCAGAAGCTAAATCTCGTTCGCGATCTTTTTTTAACAACTGAGGTGCTCCATCAGTATCTATATGGTGCAGAATACTTTTGAGTTCTTGAGTTTGTTTCTTTTCTTCTACAACTTTCTCATCCATTTCGGGATTACTGGAATCTTCTTCTTCAGACATCTTTATTATTTATTATTTAGTGTTGGGGCTTTAAAAATTCACCATGAGTTAGGTAGCATTAGATCCAACTCTATCTGCAAAAAAAATCAAATTATTCAAGAGAAAATTTATGAACAAATTTCCACTCATTTCGGATTAAACGATTAAATTCTCTGATTCTTGGAACCGCAGCAACGAAATGATCTAGAAGATGACTATCGGAGCCAATTACCATTGGGATTTCGGAACTTTGCAGATGGGATAAAATAAACTGGGGTGGAAAACTATCCTTCCAAGCAAAACGATAGCCACTCAAATTTATTTCCATGAGTGTTTTGGATTTTTGGCAGAGCCATGCGATGTCCAGCATTCTCTGAGTATAAAACGATTTTAATTCGGTAGACAATGAAGATAGATGCGAAAATCGAAAGAGGACATCCGGATGACCGATGATGTCGAATCTTTTTGTGCTGATCATATCTTCTAATGCTTGAAAGTACAATTTAGCGACTTTCTGCAGACTTCCGTATTTTTGGATCGTTTCCGTCAAATCCCGGGAAATCGTAACCGCTTTAAACAAATCCACTTCGTGAAGGCTCCCGATCATGTAATCAAATTGGGAATAGTAATCATCCAAAAAAGTGTCAATTTCCGAAGCTATCTCTGCATGGTAACTGACTTCCAACCCGATTGAGACATTCTTATAGTCCTCCTTAACCCGATCACAGTGTTCCAAATAGTCATCAATTGTGGTTGGATTAAGTTTCCAAGGACCTAAATCTGCGCTCTTTGGAGGTTTTCTCGTATAGAAGCCAATCTCGTAATGATCGGCAAATCCAACATGAATTTTATAGCGCTGTGCCAATTGGAGAAAATCTCCGTGGGAAGGACCGTTCAGGTTGTCCTGTGACCAGTTTGAGTGAACATGCAGATCATGATCCCAGCCAGGCTCTATATCTTCAAAAACGCGATAAGCACGAATTTCGCTATGTTCATGATGTTTAATAAGATTAGATTGATTAGATTCTTTAGGTTTATTCATGATCGGTCTATTCCTCATCCTTTAGATAATAATCCAAATTGGCGTACTTAACAATTTTATCAGCGATTACCTTTCCAATATTATGAACCCGTTGTAACTCTTCGGAGGGAGTATTGAAGAGATTGCGAAGAGTTCTGAATTCTCTAAGTAGATCCTGAGCCCGGGCAATGTTGATCCCGGGAATGCCTGCAACAATTTGCTCCAATTGCTTATCGAGTTGTTTGGGGATTTTTTGAAATCGAATAGAGAAGGGGCGGGAATTGGCTTTTTGTTCCTTTTTTGCTAAGGCAAGAATCATTTCGGCGGAATCTTGCGCATCCCGGGTTTGGATAAGATAAATTTCCATCTTTAAAACAATACTCGTTAGAGTACCCAGCACAGCGGCGCGGTTAATTGTAATAATCGAGTGGTAATCACCCTCTAAAATTAAGATAGGTCGGGAAAATTGCTTGCGTAATCGCATTAGCTCATCAAAGAGGCGTCCATCCTTCAGAGAACTGATAAAATCCGAAATAGATTTCCGTTCGATGCCGCACCGGGTGGAAACAATATAATCGCCAATAGGGAGTGTTTGAAGGTCAATGCGCATATCCATTTCAGAAAGCATCCGAGTTAGGGGTGACGCCGTTTCCCTGGAGTCAATGAGAATGTAAGGAGAATCGGAAGAACTTAGAGAATTATCAAAGGAGGGAAAATCAGTTCTATCCTCCAAAGGGGGAGATTGAACCTGGGCGCCATCACCATCACCAACACCATCACCAACACCATCACCAACACCATCACCAACACCAACACCATCTTCGGATTTTTCCGAATTCTCCGAATTAATGGAATTTTCATGTGTTTGGGGAGCTTCAGAGGTTTCAGAGGTTTCAGAAGGTTCAGAAGGTTCAGAAGATTTAGGTTTATCTGGAGTTTCTTCATCCTCTTCCGTTTTTTTAATGTATTTTAACAAATTATTGGATGTTCCCGATGTTGCCTTTCCCTCTCTTCGATTTTTTTCCAATTGCTTCATCTCCCTTTTCAAATCCTTAAGGACCGACTTCATTTCATTTTCACGATGACGTTCGGCCCAATAATAACCTTCTTCCCTCGTTCCAATCGTTTTAAATATAACGACCTTGCCTGCAGAGTTTCTACCGGTTCTTCCACGGCGTTGAATCGCACGAATTTCACTGGGAACAACATCAAAAAACACCACCATATCACATTCGGAAATATCCAACCCCTCTTCGGCAACAGATGTTGCAACGAGCGTATTGAATGTTCCGTCCTTGAAATCCTTAAGAATTTGGAGTTGTTCCTTTTGTGTCAGCCCTTTTTGTTTCCCACGTCTTTGTTGCCCTACGAACCTTGAGGCTTGAATTAATGAGGATTTATTTGCTTCATCCACCAAAAAATTTACGGTATCACGAAAATGACAGAAAACCAGAACACGGGAATCACCATTGGCAGAAAATTGCTCGGTTAACAGGGTGAGGAGTAATGCAACTTTAGGATGATCCACATTACCCTTAATAAGAGCCTCTGTTTGTGTCAAAACATTCTCCATTGCAGAACTACTAAATAATTCTCGTAAAGAAGTCCCTCCTTTGCCTTCTGCAACCTTATCACTATTTTTCTTAAGGTATTCATGGAGGGCATTTACACCTTGGGCTTCGATTAATTCTTGCATATGGGAAATTCGGATAGCATTTGCCAGTAATTTCTTACAATAGAAAAGAAGGGGTAGTTTTTCCGAAGAATGACTCTGGGTAATCATGCGATCCAGGAGAGTTCCAGCCTCAAGAAAAGACTTACGGGAAATTTTGCGCATATCGACGGTATCGAGTAATTCATTCTGATGTAATTGCTCCACCAATTTCTTCTGTAATCGCTCCAGAGTGGCCAGAACATCCTTCATTTCTTCAGGTAATTCGACATCAATCCATTCAATCTCCACGTCTTGCACATAAGGCTTGACATCGGGGTCTGATTCCGTCCGAATCTCTACCATATCCAGATGCAGATTTTGCATAACTTCCTTGATTTTCTCCCTATTCTTTCCCGGAGAAGCGGTCAAGGCCAGTATTTTTCGGTTGGGGTTGGTGGAATTATTGGAATTGGCGATCATGGATATAAATTTTTTCGCCAAAAAGGTGTAGGCATAATTTCCCACTGCCCTATGGGCTTCGTCGAAAATGAGCAAGGTTACGCCCTCAAAGGCCGTTTTTCCCCTGATGATGTCGTTCTGCAAAATTTGGGGAGTTAAGAAAATCCCCCGAACATCGGGATTCGAATATATTACTGCCCGTTTCTCGGGTCCAATTGATCCAGTCATCATACACAATTGATCTTCATCCATAACGGTTAAAGCAAGGAACGTGCGGAGATGTTGTTCGACTAAAGGTCGAGTGGGGGCAAGAAATAAGAACCGACTTCCGGGTTGCTTCAATTGATGGATGGCTAAAAGTAAAGCAACTATAGTTTTCCCCAATCCGGTTGGAATTACCACCAGGCAGTTCGTTTTAGCACAAGTGGCAAAGATATTCACCTGGTATGCCCTTTTAAGGACCTTGTCCGGTTGTAGAAGGGGGTGAGATAAAAATGGGGTAGGGGAGGGGGAAGTGGATTCCGTCATAGGCTATCGAAATTTGAATCGGATGCTATTAATAAATCTAGACAATGGTTCTTTTTTATATTTATTTTATCGCTCCCTTACTTTCTTACTTCCTTTCCCCTAAGTTTCGCATTATAATTATTGTAATCCCCACTTGCTCAATTTCATCATCCGAAGGATAGCCCGTTTTCTCGCCATATGATTGAGAAGTTTAAGCAAAATCCGGGAGTTACGACCTGGAATGATGAATTCTTCGCCATTTTTCAAGGCTTCATACGCTTTTTCGGCGACGAAATCGGCATCACGTGCAAATTTATTCCCAATGTCAAACAAATGCAATTTATCCATTTTTGCCCTATGTTGAAACCCAGTTCTTGTAGAAGGAGGGCATAAGACCGTGATATATACATTTGAGCCAAGATCCTTTAATTCTTGATTAATTGCCATTCCAAAGGAAAAACTGAAGGCCTTGGTGGCGGCATATGCAGTAAATTTTGGTGCTGGAACAAAGGCTACCGTCGACGATGTAATCAAAATTTTTCCCGAATTGCGGGCTACCATATCTTTGAGGTACAATCGTGTCAAATGGTAAACGGTAACCACGTTCAAATTTATCATCGCCAATTCGCGGTCAATTTCTATGTCATTAAAATCGCCATAGGTAGCAAAGCCTGCATTGTTAATGAAAACATCGATTTCGTAGCCGTTTTTAGTTGTAAAGTCGTGCAATACTTGAGCGGCACCCTGAATCGCCAAATCCTGTTGATGGTAGACAATCTTCACATCGGGCATATTTTCAGTAAACCATTCCTTCGCCCGATTCAATTCTTCCTGAGGTTTTGCTACGATGATCAAGGAATAGCCATCCTTTCCCAATAATTTCGAGAATTCCATCCCGATTCCGCTCGATCCGCCCGTTATTAATGCGAATTTCTGACTTTGTTCCATCTGTCCCATCTGTCCCATTTGATTAACCTCCCCGTAAGGAGGGAATTGGTTGGGTATTTATCTCATTCTTTTTTCCATCCTGTGTGATATAATCGTTTACCAACGGTTCGGGAATACCTTTTGCGTTCTTCAAATCGGCTATGGCAAAATCCAATGAAAGTTTCTCCAAGGTCTCCTTTTTCGGCACCCCATTGGTTTCAAAACCCATACTATCATAGTAGACTTGGGCGATGCTTTCCAAATCAATAGATTTATTTTTCAAAGGGCCCTTGGCTAGCGGGGGAGAGCCGATAGCTCTTTGCGGAATTTCATGACGTATAGCACCCTCTCGGGCATTAAACATTTGCCTTAGGGTTTGAATTCGGTGTCCCGTTTCCATCAATTCATCATATGTTATATCCCAACCCGTGAGAGCTCGCATGACTTGGAGGTAGGGAAACAGACCCATGTTTGCCGCAAATATGCACATTCCATTCGCTTCCATAGTTTGATGAAATTTCGCCGTTTTAGCTTGCAATATGCCCAAATCACTATCATCCTTGGGTTTCATATCACCCAATTCTAATAAGAAATATTTGGCCCCCAGCATTTCAAAATTAAGAGAGGCGGCCGTGTGTCTTCCAGGGGTGGGATCCGTAATATAAGTCACTCCAAGCATTGGATCCAACCGTGGGTCGTGCATTGGAATTTCCTGGCCATTGGCAGCCATGGAAAACTTTCTCGATCTTGGAATTTTTTCCGAAGCCGCCCTTGTTCCATCCGCCAAAATATCCCCGATGCCTTCCCTATTAATCATCATTTTGAGAATCTGCAATAGGTATTCCTGATTGGTCCAAGATGGTAGGAATCCCTCGGGATAATCCTTACAAATGAAATCTTTTTTCGCTAATAATCCACGCTCGCAGCACTCATAAACAAAAGCGATAGTGGATCCGGCAGAGATCGTATCCATTCCAGCCCGATTTAGCAATTCATTAACCTTCAGCAGGAGATCAAGATCATCATTCAGAATTAGCCCACCAAAAGCGATGCAAGTTTCATATTCGGGACGGTGGGTTTCCTTTTCTGGATAAGGCAAACCTTCATACTCAAGGATTGCACCACATCGAGCCGGGCATGCAAAACATCCATAGGGGGTTTTCATCATTTTCCGAATTTTTTTTCCACCAAATTTTTTAGCATGCTTCGGGGAAAAGTCTTTATAGCCTATACCCTTGAAATTTTTGATGGGAGAGTCACCATTTTGCGTTGACGTCACGTTTACAACTGTTGTACCCAAGCTTGCTGCTGAAAACATTTGGATGACCGTCTTTGCCATTGCCGGTGAATCGAAAGCATCATTTCCTATCTTCATTACCCGCATCAACGGAGCCATCATATCCATCGATGCGACAAGCTTGGTCATTAGACCCTTTTTCCCCAATTTACGGAAACGTGCAAGATACTCCTTAACGTGGACCATCATATCTTCCCTATCATGGTAGTCGATTTTATTTGCTTTTGTATCGCCACGGATACATAGGGCCTTTAATTTTTTCGACCCCATAACCGCACCCAATCCGCTTCTCGCCGCCAATCTTCCTGAATCGTTCACAACTCCGGCTATGAGTGATAATTTTTCCCCAGCAGGACCAATACAGGCCACCTTGACACGGGATCCATGGGTTTTTGCAATATATTTTTCGGTTTCAATCGCATCTTTCCCCCAAATCTCTGCTGCATCAACTAGGCTAATATTTGTACCGTCGATCAGCAGATATGTTGGTTTTGCCGCAATTCCTTCAAAGAAGATGGCATCATATCCTGCTCTTTTTATTTCGGGACCAAAGGTGCCTCCGGAGTTCGCATTTCCCCACCCCCCTGAGCATTCTTGCCCATCTGAAACCTTACCTTTCCCCGTTAACGGACTTTTCCCACAAACCATAACGCGCCCCGAAAACGGAACCGGACTCCCTGTTAAAAGTCCGGGACAAAATCCTAATATATTCTCCTCGCCCAGGGGATCGATTCCGGGTTTGAGATGCTTATAGATATAATAAACACCTAATCCGTATCCTCCGTAATATTGGCGGTAGATTTTTTCATCAAATTGTTCTTCGTGCCATTTCTGTTCGGTTAAATTAACTATCAAAACTTTCCCATGGTATCCCTTCGGCATTTTCTTCTCCTCACATTCTCCCCGTTTTTTTTCTATAATAATATTATCTCAATTTCAAATAAACTAAGTTGACCTTACTTGGATAATGACACATATATAGTTTTTGTAATTCTCCCCATTGATATTGGTTGGAGATTTGGAGCACAACCCACAAAAAAACCTAAAGATTTTTAGGAGACATCAACCAAAACGTATATGGGATCCCTCAATAGATCCGATCTATTGGTTATTTCATGGATCTTTTTTTACCCTCCCTTCTGGAGACCCAAAAAATGACCGCGAAAAAAAAAACCACAAAGAAGAAAGCACCGGTTAAAGTAATTACAAAAGCAAAAACGAAATTGAGGACAAAATCCAGTTCCAAAAAAAACTCATCTTCAAAAACATTCATCTCAAAAGCACCTATCAGGCGTTTAATGGCAGAAGAGGGGGCACGGCTGGTCAGTGATGAAGCTTTGGCAATCATGATTAAATCATTGGAGAAACATGCCATTGCGACCACAAAGAAAGCTATTGATATTGTAAAGGATGATAAACGCAAACGGATAACTGCCGAAGATATTTCATGGGCAACCAAGGAAGGAATATAGGGAAATTTCTCGATGAACATTCGCCCCTATAAAGCCTCGGATTACTCCAAAGTCTATCAATTATGGGAACTCGGCCATTTAACCCTGGGATCATCGGATACTTTTAAAAGTATAGAACGCTTCACCCAAATGAACCCTTCATTTTTTCTCGTGGGAGAAATTGATAACCAACTTATCGCAGTAGTAATGGGGGCATTTGACGGTAGGAGGGGATATGTACACCATTTAGCGATTCACCCCGACCCGAAATACCGACGCCATGGCTATGCTACCATGATAATGCAGGAACTCCACCACCGTTTTCAAACCCACGGAGTTGAGAAAGTTCATCTCTTCGTTGAGCGCAACACACCGGAGGTGATGGAATTTTACGAGAAAATTGGATGGTTTATTCGCACCGATCTCCAAATGATGAGTTATATTCCCGATTCCGATGCATATCACACTTCAAAAACATCCTCAAAAACATAACTTTTTATAATCTATCAAAAACCATTGTTCTTTGAAGTTTTTTGAAAAATTTAAATAGATTCTGTCCCGTTACTGTTGAAATTATATTCGCTTTAGTTAAACGATGACTATCTATATACAGTACAGATTTGGACTTCATTACTCGATGAAATTCTTCTATTAGGCGATCCTGTTCTCCATTTTTCCGATTAAGATAGCCAAGCATATCAAAACAAAATACAACATCCACACAATTATCCTTTAATCCAGTGGTATTTTTGTTATCAACTAAAATGGTTTCAATATTTCCTAGCCCTTTGTTTATTGCCATCTCCTTGATTTTTTGAAGGAAAACTGGATCAATATCAGCAGCATATACTTTCCCCGTTTCTCCTACACATTCTGCCGCAGGTATTGCATGTGAACCCAAACCTGCACCATAATCAAGGATTTTAAATCCTTCTTGTAAGTTCATTCCTTTTAGTTTCTTTCCCGGGGAACCGAATGCATCTCTGATTTTTAAAAAAACAGAGAGGATTTTATTAGAATATTTAGTCGTGGATTTTTCCATCCTATCAACTCATTCGATTAACTTCCTAATATCTAATTCTGTTTATTCAATAAAAGTAATCCTATCATACATTTTTTTTAGATATCTTGAGTTGATCTTTCTGAGAACATATTTGATATTTTCTTCTCAAGATCGGCGAGGATAAGATTATTGTACAATTTCCAAAAATAACCCTATTTACGTTACTCACCCTTGTTATAACAAAATGAAACATATATGTGCGTGGTGCAAGGAACCCATATTGAAAGAGGATTCCGATGCTACGGATAATAGTATTTCCCATGGATTGTGTGATAAATGCCTCTTCGATATGGAATATAAACGAATTCCCATCCAAGATGTATTAAACGAAATAGATGGCCCAGTCTTGATGGAAAATAGTGACGGACGAATTTTCGCAGCCAATAACGCTGCCCAAGGCGCTTTGGCCAAGGATATTTCTGAAATTATGGGACAGTTGAAAGGAGATGTTTTTGAATGCGTTTATGCGGACTTACCGGGTGGCTGCGGGTGCACCGAGCATTGTTCGGCTTGTACAATCCGTCAAACGGTTCAACTTACCCATGAGACAGGTCAAAATCAGAGCGGGATAAAAGCCTACCATTATCATAATACCCCACAAGGCCCCGAGCATTACTGGATCACCATTAGTACGGAAAAAATTGGGGATTCTGTCTTGCTCAGGATTGATGATATGTAATTCTTAATGGAAAACACTTGGGATCGAAATCGGTTGTGAATTATGAGCTGCCATCGAAAATTAAATGTAATAGATTAATGCCCGTTTTAAGGATGAGGAGTTCTAATTTCTTTTCTTATAATAATTTTTGTAGTTATAAATGGCAGAAATAAGAATATGGGCCGACCCGGGATCGAACCGGGGACTTCCACGGTGTGAGCGTGGCATTGAAATCTTTCCAAGGAATTTCCTTGGAGATATAACCACTAAATCATCAGCCCTTTGAGTTTGGATTTACGTAGTTAAAAAAAGTTAGTATTTCATAAAAACGTATTGATTGGTTGATGGAAATGACCTTAGTAGCTCTCGTTGATGAGCCACGAGACGGGTATCATTTGGTTTTCGCCGTTGGGCATCTTTCGTTTAATGGTAATGGGGAGAACATTATGTTCCAATTCGTAGGCGGCAATTTCAATGGGATCGGTCAGTTCGGGGGGAATTTGCGTGAACGGGCTGGCTTGGAAACTCACTTGTAAAGCGCGTGCTCCAATAATGCGAGATCGTTCGTATCGTGTGATAAAAATGCTCCCAATCTTTATTCTCCTTTCCGCTGCAATATATTTCTCATATCTATCTAAGGTTCGACTCACAAGATTTCATCCCAGAAGTAGTAAGTTAATTTATGCACCATTTAAAAAAAATTTTTGGATATCCACTGGGTAACCTCCCCCTAAAGGGAAAAAAAGGGGACAACGCCGAGGTAAAAAAATTGAACCCACCGAGGAAAAAATTTGTGAACATTTGCATTGAAGGAAAAGAGTGGTGAACATGAAGGAAAAAAGTGGTGAGCACCGAGGAAAAAGAACCATGAAAAATTTATCCCTTGTATGCAGTAAGATCATATGGAATGGACGCGAAAAAAGATCGCAATGACCGTAGCCTTTCTCATTGTCATGGCAATCTCGGTATGGGTCTTATATCTGGTAATTATAGATGATACATTTCTATTTAGGATTATTCGGGACTTTTTTATTAAGCCCTTGTTGAGTATCGGTTTCTGGGCAGCATTTGTCTTTTTGTTTCTTATGGTGATGCAGAGTTTAATTGCTCCGATTCCTTCGGAATTGATCCTGCTGTCGGGGGCAATGGTATTCGGATTTTTCTGGGGTGTCGTGCTTGGGGTTATCGGCTCGATGCTGAGCGCTGTTGTTACCTATTATATTTCTAATAAAGGAGGTCGCACCCTGTTGGAAGCGGCAGGGGAAAAACTCTCCATTGCCCAACGGTTGATCATGATAATGGACCTCTGGATAGAAAAGTGGGGAATTTGGGCAATTATTGTGGGCCGGGCGGTTCCTCTCATCATGTTCGATCCCGTTTCCTATGCTGCGGGGATCTCCAATATCAAATTCAAGCAATACACCTTAGCCACATTCATCGGATCAATCCCCCGGGCAATATTTTATGCCTTTTTGGGTATGAATTTGTTAGGGGGGCATGAACCTGCATATATTTTGGAGTTAACCCAAGAGGAAATCGAGGAGGCTTCTGGTCAATTCAATTTGATATTTTTCTTAATATTTGGAATTCTGATTCTCATGCTGGTATTGGCTAATATTCTGGCCTATGTGCGTGAGAAGAAGGAAAAATCTAATAAAATAGAAAAATCCGATAATACTGAAGAATGAAGAATATGAAGATAATCACCAATCTGCTTTGAATTCACAGTTCAAGCAATAATTTTTTCACTTGTTCTTTCATTTATTCACTTGATCTTTCACTTTCTCACTTGATCTTTAACTTTTTCACTTTTCAAATTACATACAATAATTCGTTCGTTGGGCAAATTTTTTTAGCCTTTCGGATTTATGATAGGTGAATATCTGAATATCTGAATAACCGAATAACTGAATAAGTGATTAGGTAAATAAGTGAACCAGGTGAACCGATGAAAAATACCGTATCTTCCGATGACTTTCCAACCCGTGACGAAAAATTACAGGATGGAAGGGTAATCCAAATGCGACTCTTTGAAAAAAAGGATCTGGACGGTATTTGGAATAATTTTAACGAAGTGGTCGCCGAAGGAATTTATTTACCCGTATATACCCCAGTTTTAACGGAATGGGAAAAATTATCCTGGTACCATGATATCAAAGAAGAAGGCAATATCTGTATTGTGGCAGTTGATCCCCATGCTAAAGATCCTGAGAATATCATCGGTCAAATCACCATTGAGCATATTCCCTGGGAAGCGGCAAAACATGTTGGTCAACTTGGGATTATCGTTAAAAAAGGCTATCGAAACCATGGAATTGGTTATTTATTGATCCAAATGGCCAAGGAAGTGGCTATATCCATTGGGAAACGAAAATTTATCTTGAGCACCCTTGTCAATAATACAATGGGAATCGGTCTTTATAGCAAGTGCGGATTTATCGGTGTGGGAACCTATACAAACCAATATAAACTGGGAAATTCTTATCTAGATGAACTGTTAATGGAGTGGAATTTCGCCGATCTACATTAAGGATGAATCAAAAACAAATATATGGAAAAGAAATCAAATAATTTATAGGAAAAAGAAATCAAATAATTTGTAACAGCAGAAACAATGCATCGGAAACACACAAGTAGGAGAAAAATATGTTGACAGATGAGCCACCACACAATTTGAATCAAGTTCCAGTGATGAAAGTTTTCTTCTCAGGGGAAGGCGGAGTAGGAAAAACCACTTTCGTAGAGAGATTCGTCACCGGTATCTTCAACCCAAATATGATCATGACGATCGGGGTAAACCATGCAGTAAAAACAATGAAAACCACAGATGAGAGAGATGTTACACTCCAAGTGTGGGATCTTGGTGGTGAGGACCGTTTTCGATTTGTTGTGCAAAATTATGTAAAGGGATCAAATGCCGGCGTTGTGGCCTTCGATTTAACGCGCATGAGCAGTTATGTTAATTTGGAAGATTGGTTGGAAATCATTCGAGAAGTGATCCCCAACACACCCCTCTTTTTGTTGGGTATGAAGAAAGATTTGGCGGGCGATTCCATAGATGTGGATAACTACCAAGAGTTAATCACCAAATACAATTTGGAAAAATTAATTATAACCAGTAGTCGTACGGGTGAAGGCGTAGAGGAGACTTTCAAAAGTTTGGCCGATCAATTACCGCCCGAACCTCAATTTTTCGTAAAGCATAAAGAGGCGCAGGAATAAAGGGTTCGTATAATTTTCATAACCCCTTTTTTGTTTAATTCAAGCGAAATCGGTTTTTTCTATATTCTATTCTTCTCTAGTTTCTTTCTATTGTACTAAACAATTATCATTTATCTGGAAAATTTGATAGTAGCTTAATTATATATACCCTCTCCACCACCTCATGAGGACGAGTAAAAAACAACCTTTCTCAGTTTTACGCCACAACAAAGGCATAAATAAATGAATATTTATTAGAGGGTCGAGGCATAACTATAAAATATGAGTTCATCTAAAAGAGTATGGACCGTGGGATTTTTATCAATCTTTTTCCTTT
>JABCSI010000244.1 GCA_018238965.1 Promethearchaeota archaeon | reverse complement strand
TTTATGTCGATTATCTCGGCTACGATATTGTTGGAGAATTAGATGTGAACTTAACCAGCAAGATTGGCGGATTTCTTTGGGTAGACCCTGCCAATTTTCCCGATTGGCTCAGTGATGACAAGGCAACGGAAAATATTACCCATTTACCCTTAGAAATTGATTTTGAATGTATCATCAACGTTCGTGATTACGATGGTGAGGTAACCACCGAATACTATGACATGGAATCAGGGCTCCTGGTTGAATCCACTTCCAATTTCGGGGATTATATTACACTCATCGCTACGGAGGACATCGATATAAAGCAATATGTTGAGGACCAAGGAATGGGAATTAGTTTTGCACCCCTGGGTTCCATTTTAATGGTTTGTTGCTTGGTCATTGGGGTGATCTATAAACGCCAAAAACATCTCAACATCATCTAAACGTCATCTCCTGAGAATTAACTAAAATCATAAGATATAATTGAAATTCATAAGAAATCACTAAAAATAATGAGCAATATTTGAAATTCACACGTTTTAATTCTCAATATGGTCGAGAACCATGGTGTTTATCTTCCCCTACTTCGCAAAAATGGAAAAATTAATAATTTATCTCCGACTCGTCAATTTATAAAATAGGTATCAAATGCCTATTAATGTGATTTTAATATGTCAATAGCCAAGCGTAAGTTTCTCTATCGTGGTAAAGATTTGGAAGAATTACGGAAAATGTCCATGAAACAATTCATGGAACTCGTTCCTTCCCGTCAACGCCGCAGTTTAAAGCGAGGTATGCCCCGCAGACAAAAAAAATTCCTGCGTAAATTAAAGAAAGCGAAAAAGGCAGCCAAGGATGGACGTGAACTCATAGTCCGCACCCATAATCGAGATATGATTATCTTTCCTGAATTTATCGGCCTTACCGTAGGCGTTCATAATGGTCTTCAATTCATCCCGGTTACAATTACCCCCGAAATGATTGGTTCTTACCTCGGCCAGTATAGCCCAACATGTAAGAAAGTACAACATGGTAATCCTGGAGTAGGTGCAACCCGTTCCAGTCAATTTGTACCGCTGAAATAGTTTGGAGTATTAATTTACTTAAATTCTATTTCACAAGCATTTTTTTCTTTGGTTTTATATCTTCTTCTCTATTTTGTATGCATTTTTTCTAAGATATCAGTGCGGGAATATGTTTATATATTTGTGTCCAGTTTATTAAAGATACAAGTTGATAAATCAACCACAGTGTGATATATAATAGTCGTAGGTCTCAAAATGCTTAAAACTCAAGAATCTCTCGAAAAAGTTCAACAGAAACGATGGACGGTATGGAAGGGAGCAAGTTATTGTGGTATGTCCTATCGAGAATTTCTTCCATTACTGCGAAAAGAAAATGTACCCTTTCCTCTATCATTGGAAGAAATGGAGCGAGAAATACATGAGAATCGCAGTGAAAAAATTCATCGAAAGACTAAATAAGAAGCATTAAGGAATTGAAAGAATTCTCCTTCTTTTTACCAAACCTCGATTATCGTGGGCACAAGCACAATCGGAAAGATGATTAGGCAGGAGGCGATAATTCCGTAAAGCATAATTTTAGCGGTCGGCCACTGGTAATGATCAGCCCAGCGATTGTCTAAGAAGAAAAATGCTCCAAAGTACAACACCAAGGCGAAGATCACCGAAAGGATTTGGACTCCCAAATCACCAGATGCCACATTACCCAATGAGAATGCGCGCAGCCCTGTGAAAAACGGAATGCTGCCAATAATTAAAATGGGGGGATGAAGGGTGAGGCGCTCGATTATCATCCATACTTTTTGAGACCGCGTTTCCACAGGGATGGATGCAATTTCCCCGCCGAACAGAAAACGTTTGTAAAATCGATAATCCCATCGGAAGAAAGCAACCCATAATGCGATCATACTGGTGCTTAAAATCATATTGAAGACCATCGACTCGAAATTATAGACCATTGCGATGGAAAAGAAGTAATTGGTGATGCGGCTAAGATATCGGCGTCGAAAATCCAATTCTTTGCGCAATTTAACTTCATCCAACCACAGTCGAAAAGTGAAATAGATTAATCCAATAATGGAGTAGGCAGAAACAGCAATCATGACGATCATGGGAGTTAATCGAAGGTCGGTTTTAAAATTTAGGCTCGACCCCATGGGGAGATTAATTTTGTATTGGTTATGAATTGGTTATGAGATTAAATAGCGCCTTTGCTTATTGATCTCTATGGATGTGTTGCCGTTGCCCGCCGGGCGATCAACGATGCTCTATCGTAACCAATCAGAAACCAGAAAACTCTATGTAATTCCGGACGAAGCTTCAGGGTGGGATGATGTCCGAGCGATTTACGTGATCCTCGATAATGTAATCGCCCCCCTCAACCACATGGGTATCCGATCGATGGAGGGATTTTTGGTGATGGTTCCCCCGAACGTCCCCTATATGGTTATCAACACATCTGCCTCCAATTTTCGCTCGGAATCTGATCTGGAGTGGACCGACCAACCAATTTTATATAATCCCTATCTGTTGGAGAATGAAGAGCATCAGACTGTGGATTCTGCGGAAATTCTCCAAAATTTCACTATTCCCGAAGGATATGTAGATATTCTGGCAAAATGGTATTCCATAAAATTCAGTTATCCCGATTATAACTACATCTTTTTACGCCCTGGATTGGGTATAAGTCTACAAACCCATCAATTAAGAGAAGAGCATTGGCAGATATTGGCGGGGAATCCCATAGTTATATATGGATCTCGGGTGCAATTTGACTGCCCCCCCGAAAGTGAATTCCAAATCTCGCTCGGGAATAAACATACTGTGATTAATCCCTCAACTACCGATTGGGTTTTACTCAAGGAAACTTATACTGGCACCTTCGACGAACAAGATATTGTGCGTTTATTCAATCCCAATCATTACGTTGAATAGGCTGAATAGTATTACTTATTTTACTTATTTCTCTTTTTTTCCTTTTGGAGGTGATATTGATGGGCCTCCTCCCGAATTTTGGTAAAATAGGCATCCTTCGAAAAAGACTGAACGGCCTCTATTCGGTTGAGTGTCTGATCCCGTAGAGCCGGCAACACGGTTGTGGATATCGGTATCATTTTCGCTCCCCCTCTCCAAATAATCGCAATTCCCAATAAGATTGTATTGAACGTGGAGAGAACCACAACTCCAATTCTCCAATCGACCCAGGAAAGATCCAGGATTTCTCGAAGCCCGGGCGACACAATGTGGGATTCTCCGTATAAATCAATTGGAATTGAGAGAATTATCCAAGGAATCATTATGATCCAAAATCCCAGTTGGAGTCCCCCCCAAATTCTTCCCATGATGTGCGATTTCATTATGAACCTAAACTCGTAAAAATATGATAAAAAAACGTTTAAAAAAATTGAAACTCCCGTCAACTATCGGGAATTATTTACTTCTTTTCATTTGCTAAGTTAGCAGCTTCTTCAGCTTCTAATTCTTCTTCCAATTCCTCTAATGGAACGGGTGGAGGGGTGGTAATCATGGAATATCCAATCCAAGCGGCCAATAAGCCCACTAAGATCACCATAAAAGTCATAGGCAAAACCACTGCCCATTGCCAATTGAAAAAGCCGATAGAGTAAAATCCGGCCATTCCTTGCAAGCCACCGCCCTGGTAAATTAAAGACATAGGTGCCCAGAAGATATAGAACACGATCATCACGATACCAAAAAGTAAAATGGTAAAACCAAACATTTTGTCCTTGCCCATAGTTTTTTTCATCTCGATGTATTTTTTATCAAGGAAACGGTATTACTATCCTTAGTTTTGTAAAATTAAATGACAATAAAAACCAATTGATTTCTAAAATTATAATTAACAAAAAATCGGTGATCCAACGATTCCTAAACTATTCTAGGGAGTAATCGATCGTAAAATTCACCGTAAATCCGCACGATCTATTTGGCTACCGCACCGTTCGCAAACAATAGAAGCACTCTGGCCAATATTTTGCAATAATTCTTTTGGAATTTGGGCGTTACATATGGGACAGGAGATATTGAGATTCACATCGAGCTTTCCATAATATTGCTTTGAACTCGTCGCAGAATCCCCACTTGTAGGCTCACTTCCTTCTTGGGCGTATTCCTTTATTTTTTTCTTAGTTTCCTGATAAGAATTTTTTAACGCCTTTTTTAATGATTTCCACGAACTTCCTTTTTCGGGTTCTTCTCCCATAATAATCTCCTTTGTAAAAATCTCCTTTGTAATAATTTCCTATGTACACAATGATGGTGCGCCGAGTAATAAATGTTTAGAATGGTAGCATCTGAATGGATTGGTCTATCCCCACAACTTTGACGGACCGGTCCCACCTTGTACGGAGTTGGTGGATAAGATCTCTGCAAATATTCAACTTTTTTCGCTTCATCTCGGTCATAGGCTGATCATCCAGATATTGATTTTTCGAGTACTTTCCGATGGTGGTTCCAAATTCATACCCGAATAAAAAAAATGATTGGGACAATGGGATTAGGTGATGGAGTAGGAATAATCCGCGATCTCCATCTGTAAATCCCCCCGGATTGAGAATAGGAAAGACGGCCGGCGCTTGGGTAGTACCAATTATTCGCGTATGCTTCTTAAATAAGGGAGCAAATGTTTCCAAAGTTTGAGTATTATCTCCGTGCGCCAATACAACAATTATCACCCCACGTTGAAGGAAAACTTCCATTTGCTCGTAAGATAATCCATCTAAATCCGAAATGATAAAATCCGGGAGGAGCTGCTTTTCCCATAGCGCGTTTGCACTTCCATCAGCTGCAATAAGAAAAAATTTTTCCCGTGTGGTCAACCACACAGAATTTTTGGCTTGGAGGTGATCTGACAGGTTAGGTCCTGCGCCAAAACAGCAAATTGTTCTTCCGGAGGCTCTATGGGTTATTTCAGTGATCAAAGAAGTCGGATCCCGATCATGGAGGATCTGGGAAAGCTGATTTCGGGCAAGAATTTCCTTTTTGGGATCAAATCCAAAAGAATTCTGGATAGATATGAAAGTATTACGAAATTCTCGAAAATATATCCAATTCGGCTCCATAATAATGCACAAATTTCAAATAGTTATGTACGTTTCTTATTGTTGAGATACATTTGAATGTTTGTAGGAGATCATGAGCATGGATGCAGAAAAGACACGATTTCGAATCGGTTTAATAATCAATCCGATCGCGGGAATCGGGGGTAAAATCGGACATAAGGGTTCCGATGGGATAGAGGCAGAAAAAGCCATTACAGAATTGGGGGCCGAAATTCAATCTCCAAGGAGAACCCGTGAATTCTTACAAGCTTTACTCCCATTCGAAAATGATGTCTCCTTCATAACCGTATCCGGGGTGATGGGTGGCACGATTCTCGAAGATTTTCCCTTTACTTTTGACCTCCTTACGGATCAACCCCTTCTAAAATCAACCGAATTATTTTCAACTTCCTCCGAACATACCAACGCAGCTGCCAAAGCATTACGGGACCAACACATTGATCTCCTAGTATTTGTGGGGGGAGATGGAACTGCCCGAGATATCTGTGAAATTATTCTTCAAACTTTACCTGTTTTGGGAATTCCGGCAGGAGTAAAAATTCATTCTTCGGTATTTGCCGCCACACCCCCGTCTGCGGCTCAAATTGTGGGAAGGTTTCTTCATCAAGAAATCCCATTACGGGAAGCCGAAGTATTGGATATTGATGAGGATAAATTCCGGGATAATCAGGTAATATCCAAATTGTATGGATACATGCTAACTCCCTATGCTCCCACTCTATCCCAACCCTCGAAGATGGCCAGCCCGCACACCGAGCAAGAATTTGAAAACCAATCCCGTATAGCTGAATGGTTACTCATGGAATGGGAACAAGGCGATCCTGAAATCTACTATCTTCTCGGACCGGGTACGACCACCCGTGCTATCGCAAATGTATTGGAACAACCCAAATCATTACTTGGCGTTGATTTATTTTATCAGAAGCAGAGAATCGCGGCTGATCTAAATGAACATGCCCTTCTGGAGTATATTTCAGGAAAACATGCAAAATTAATTATCACTCCGATTGGTGCTCAGGGATTTGTGTTCGGGCGGGGAAATCTTCAGTTGAGTGCGGAGGTGTTGTCCCACATCGGATTATCCAATATTCAAATCATCGCCACGAAATATAAGGTCTCCACCTTGCCGAATCGTCAGTTACGTGTCGATTCACGGGATACAGAGTTTGATAAGACATTCCAGGGATTACACAGGGTATTGGTCGATTTTGGGGAATACTACATTTTGGAAGTAATTTAATCTTCGAATTTCTTTTTTAGAATAAAAATTTCGCTAAATTTACTTCAAATGAATTATTTAACACGGAATGATAAGTTAAAAGTAGAAAGTGAGAATTGAGAAGCGAAAAGGTCGAAAAAAAGATTTTAGAATTGTGTTTTAATTATATTCTGTAAATTTTAGGTTTTAAACGTGCCCGTCTTTACCGCAATCATATATTGCAATAA
>JABCSI010000243.1 GCA_018238965.1 Promethearchaeota archaeon | reverse complement strand
ATTCGACCTTGATGCGCTCCTCCAAAGCCATGGTATTCGTGAAAAACTTGGTTGGTGTTCCTTATAGGGTGTATATTGCCCAGTATAGAGAAAATTTCGTGGATTATCACTACAAAGGCAATAAATATGCGACTTGCGTGTTTATTCCCGAGAAAATCAGCTCTTTAGTGGAAATCCGTAAAACTATGGAAAAATTTCAATGGATTGAATATCTTGATTCCACCGGTTCCCCAAAAAACCTTAAAGAATTCTTGCATTCCACGATTGAGTTTAATTATGTTGACTAAAAATTAAAATAAATAATTTTTTACACGATCCCTGGGAGAAAAGCGTTCATCCAAAAGAACTTCATTTATTGTCTGTCGAAAAGGTTGAAATTGACTCGTTTCGATGATTTGGGTCGAAAAAACATCGGGATATGCAGTTTTGAATTTTTCTAAAAGAGAATCCAATAATTTAGAAACAACATTTTTGTCGGATTTCA
The DNA here is from genome assembly GCA_018238965.1 of Promethearchaeota archaeon. Classification (GTDB taxonomy): domain Archaea; phylum Asgardarchaeota; class Lokiarchaeia; order Sigyniarchaeales; family Promethearchaeaceae; genus Harpocratesius. The sequence continues at coordinate 6,083 of JABCSI010000243.1, read as the reverse complement.
CATCGGTGATGGCATATAGGATGAATTGGGATTTAAGTTGAAAAGATGCGGGTATATTCCTAATATATATGTGCACGTTCTTATTTTCAATAACTTTTATCTCTTCATCCAAGACAACTTGCGCCATCAATGAGATTTGGCTCAATAATTGGGATCTGCGCTCGGGGGTCAAGTTTTTCTTTGCATTTTTTAATGGATAAAACGGAACATGCAAAATCATCAATGAATTCTTTAATAACCCAATTTCTAAGATAGTCATACCGAGCCCCTATTCTAGAATAAACCCACCCGAATCATAAATTCTTGCACTGTTCAATATTTGTATCATGGAGCACAAAATGGGAAGGCTAAAAAAGGGAATTTCAACACCCAAAAAATACTAAGGAAGCGCTATTATTTTTATCTTAATGAGTGAAATGGAAATGAAAAAGATTCTAGTGATTGATGATGAACCCTCATTGTTGAAAATCATGGGAAAATTTCTGGATAAATTAAAATGGATCCCCGTCACTGCCGAGACTGGTGAAATTGGGCAGAATCTTTTTAAAGAAGACCCGTCCTCATTTTATGGAGTGATAATAGATTACAATCTCCCTAATGAATCAAGTGAAGACATCTTAGTATCGTTAAAATCACTTAGTCCCAATCTAAAACTCGTATTGTCGACAGGATTTGCCGTTGAAGAAATTTCACGACAATACACCAAAATCACAATCGATAAAACCCTACAAAAACCTTTTTCTTTGACAGATTTTAAACAGATGTTAGACGTGCTTTAATTTTCAAATTATCAAGAAAATTTTTATAGATTTACTCTTAATTTTTCCATATGCCCCTAGATCTCACCGAAGTTTCGGATGGTTTAACTTCCAAATGGTGGAATTTTATACGTGTGGCCGATTTTGCCTTTCAGATCAATATACCGAAGCATGAAGAAGTTGCAGCTGAGGAAGAGGATGTTTTTATCCATAAAGAAATGATGGAAATTGAAGATATCTCCAGGAAGGTCCTCGTCAAACGTTACCATACGGTATTAGATGGAGAACTCATACAGGTTGAGCCTAAGGATATTCGGGAATTAATCGCAACAAAACTTTCTGACTTTATCACAGCGAATTCACAACTCCCCTTCGGGTGTCAACTTAAAAAAATCCAAAAATCTAATCGGTTACTCATTTTCAATTACTCTCCCAATGATTTCGATAAGTTACAATTAAAAATTCCACCCGAAAGCCTTTTTCCTAATGAACTTACAATTGAAGAAATGGAGGATTATATTCGAAAATTACCCCAGTGCATTAAAAATCCATTAGGTGGAGCAGATACTACCCATACAATTGATCCCATAGAGGAAAATCGTGTTATTCAACAAATTGCATTGGAAAATGGAAAAAATCGTGTATATGTTAATAATGGTATTTTGGAGAAGATGGATATACGAAAAACGGTGTATATGGGAAATGAAACAGTTTATCATTTACTCTACGTGAAGGGGGGGACTGCTGCCCCTGATAACAAAAAATCAAGTATTCGGCGAGATTTTGATTATCTGTCCGCGAAATGTTCAAAAAATCTTAAAAAAAACACCAATCTTGAAATTGGAGATGAAATTTCCTTCAGTGGCACCCTCAAAAACGATTCGGAATTGAAATATATATTGCAAAATGTGAAGAAAATTACAAACCTTTCGAAACCAGAGGAAGAAACGATATCTTCCTCGAAAAAATCTTCTAAAAAGAAATCAAAAAAAACCTCTAAAAAGAAATCAAAAAAAACCTCTAAAAAGAAATCAAAAAAAACCTCTAAAAAGTGATTAATTACCCGGTAACTGAAAAGGAAGAATATTGTGGTGCTCCATCTATGATCTGATACTTCACTTCATGCACGATTGCGTGTGGAGGGCCGTGGTGTAACCACAAAACAAAAATTTTCAAAACATTTTTTGGTCCTTCTGCCAGAACCTCCACGGTTCCGTCCCAATTATTGCGCACCCATCCTGTTAACCCTAATTGTCGTGCCTTATTACGTGTACTAACGCGAAAAAAGACTCCTTGAACCCTACCAGATACTTTCGCCGATAATATCATATTTAATCCCTTTTCCTCTATCCTTCGTATTTAGATTCTCCTTTTACCTTTCCTAGAGGAGAATTTGATAACCATTTTTCTTTTTTACAGAAAATTTTTGTTGAATTTTTTGTTGTAATTCGATAAGAGCCCCCTTAGATTTGGTATGCATCTCCGATTGAAGAATGTGATCTAAATAATGTAAAATGGTATGCCCCCGGGAAAAAATGACAAGTAAAAGGCTCTGGATTTTCTCTTCTTCTTCATTGTGCTGAAGAAATTGCAGATATGTCGTGAGTAGTATTTCCTCATTTGTTTCATCTTGGAAAATAAATTTTTGAATGGTTTCGGGATGTAGGTGATGTTTCCGCCATAGGGAATCAATATTTAAACTAGAACCCGTTTTATTGATAATATCCAGCAGTTCTGAAGGAGAAAGACTTTCCAGAATTTCTTTGTAAGATTTCTTAGCATAAAGCCCTGGAACTAAAAAACCCAACGATTTGGCTGCTTCTTCCCTAATGTCTGCACTATGATCCAACAGAAGTAAATACAACAAGTAGATTCCCTTTTCACTCTTAATCATCTTTAGGGTGTGGGCGAGTTGCATTCGAATGCTTTCATCCGGATCTGAAATCATCTTTTCCATAATTTCCACCGCTTTCGGATTCTGAAGCGACCCCAATTTTATAATAATATCTTCTTTCGAATACCAAGGGAGATTTTTTTCTTCGTTGAGCCGAATTTCTAACTGATTGTGTAATTCCGCTTTTTTATCATCATTTAGGCCTGTTAAAATTGTATTACTCGAAGGAACAGGATAAATTGAGGGATATAATTTCGATAAGATTTTTGCACAATTCAACTGGACTGCTTCTTCTGCATGTATTAAGCCCTCGATGAGGTATGGATGAAAGAACTTCTTATACTTCAGGATTTTTCGATATGTAGTGTAGTACAAAGAAAAAGAAGAATCGAGTAAAAATAGGATTTGAAATTGCATCCACTGTGGGTATAGGTTTTGAGGGATGTATTGATTCCAATTTTGAATGCCAAGGTGATTGAATTTTTGAGGGAATCTGTGCCCTAGAATTCGTTTTGCTTTCCGTTGAATCTTAGGTGAGGGATACCCTCCTATGAGCCAAATATCCGAAAGCTTGAAGAGATCCTCTGTGCAATGTTTTACGTGGGTATTCCCTAATTTCTGACCCAATTTCCTTAGGCGGAAAAATTCCGAGAGATCCATCACGTTAATTCCCCCTTAGTCCTTATTTTTTTACTTATAACTCAATCCCAATGGAATTTCCGATTCCCATAATGATTATAATCTCTTGGGATTTTGTTTGCGAACGAATCATTTGCTTCAGAACTCGAATGATTCGGGGAATTGAATTTCGAATTTCATCTGACATCGGCAGCATTGCTTCCTCGAGTGCTTCACGACAGATTATCGCTTCCAGTTCTATTTTTGGCTCTTGAGTTATTGCAAGGGTTTCAATTTCATATTTATCTAAATTTTGGGTATTATCCGACCCTATCACCACTCCTAAGCCTTGGGCAATAGTTCCTGATCTTTCCACTTCTAGTTTTGAGTATGCATCAATGGTGATTATCATTTTTACGGGTGATTTCTTAGGAATAACACTTTCTAACACATAGGAGATCGCCTTTCCCGGATTTCCAGTCCGAATTTCGGGACCTTTCGCCCGAAGACAATATAATATCCGCTCCTCAAAATCGATTTTTTGACAATAAAATTTATCGTCGATGATAAAGAAATTTTCAGATTCAATATCGAATTTGGGGTCAATTCTGTTCACAAATTCCTTAACCGCTAAGGGGCCAATCGAATCTCCTATGGGTTTGTTCAATATAAAAGTATCTAAGGCTATCCGATATGTTTGGGCTTTCAACATATTTTTAGAGATGTCCGATGCGGTTTTAAGTATAAACCAGTATCCATTCGTTTTTTTACCAATAATCAAATTATGGCGAACATTTTTCAAAATAAGATCGATTTCCGTGGTGGTTAGAAGAAGCGCAGCGATTTGAAGTAATTTCCGTTCTTGTATTTTTGGTAAAAATGTCTGAATAAGTTCGAAATACCGCATTTCGCGTTGAGAAAGAAGCGACATTGTCTTCCTATAAATATTTACGTCTATATCCGAGGGGGGGATTACAAAGAACGCTAACATGTCACTGATAAACTCTTTGATTTCCTGCTCAGTAATTGATTCTGAACTTAAAGGGCTAATGATTAAAATTATCTGTTTTATTCCGTAATTTCTCCATTTCTCGAGATCCTTGAGTGCTTGCTTAATCTGTCGGGTGGCTCTCCAGATTTGCCAATTTTGTCCAAAAAGCAGATAGAGTACAAGAACAGCGAGTGAAATACTGGATATTATATTAAAAATAGAATCAAATCCGGTCATAGGTATCCTTCTTGTTTTTCGTTAATATTAGTAGCGATATGTTAAATTAAATTCCTTTGGGAAATATAATAATGTTAACACTGATTAATAAGGTTAGATCACAATGGATCATTTGCCATATAGCTTGGTTGGGTTGGGTGGGACTTTCGACCACTTACATGAAGGACATAAATCCTTACTACGAAATGCGTTCAAATTAGGAAAAAGAGTGGCAATAGCAATCGCTGTATCAGAGTTATTGAGGACAAAAGATCATAAACAAGAAATTGAGACCTATGAATTGCGGGTCCAAAACGTAGCGAATTTCATATTGAAAGAATTAAAGATTTCAGCCTCTCGTTTTTCCATCATTCCCTTAGTTGATCCTTATGGACCTGCCATTACGAATGGAGAATTAGAAGCCCATATAAGCAGTGTGGAAACTTACAAAGTCGCACTTGATATAAATGTTAGAAGGATCAAAAATGGGTTACCCCCATTAATTTTGATCATAATTCCCCTTGTGCTGGGGGATAATGGAAAGAAAATCAGTTCATCTTCGATTCGGGCATCACTGGATCCTTCAAAATAAAAATCAAATTCAAAAATTTCATTAATTACGGAGCAAAACTATTTATTAGAAGTTGGAGAGAAAACAATGACTCTTTCGTTAAAACTGGAATACATACAGGTCCTACAAAAGCTCCAAGAATTGAATAAACCAATTGAAGCCCGTGATCTCAGCGAGATCCTAAAGATGGGCTATGAAAAGCTTATGTCTGGGGCTGTATATACCTTGGAATTAAATGAGTTGGCAAAATTTTCCGAACAGGAAGAAATTATGCTAACTCTCACCGATGAAGGCAAAGATTATGTGGAACATGGACTCCCCGAACGCCAAATGTATAAACTCTTCGTTCAAAATGATCGAAAAGAGATCGGCGTCGATAATTTTTCCCCCGAAGTGGAAAAATCCCTTGGATTTAATAAAAAATTGTTCTTTATCGGGCTTACCCACATGAAAAAAAATAAGTGGGTGGTTTCTTCTAAGGCTACGGGAAAGGATGTCATCCTTATTTACTCCGATACAGCAAATTTCTCTGCTTCAGAAAAGTTGTTAGAAGAGTACGGTTCAAATGAAAGCCTTTCACTGTCAGATATTCCCAAAAAATTGCAAGCTGAAGTAAACAACCTCACCAAGCGCAAGTTGTTGGCTCGGGAAAAGCGCATGATACGCAAAGTTGAACTAACTCCAAAGGGGAAAGCGGTGAATTCGGCCGATATTAAAGTTATTAAGGAAGAAGTGCAAATTATCTCCGCCGAAATGATTAAATCCGGCACATGGAAGGAAAAAATGTCCGCACTGAAAACCTACGATGTGGCGATTGAGGGTCCCCGACCCAGAGTGGGGAAACTCCACCCCATGACCATTGTGAAAAACCAAGTGCGGGAAGTCTTCCATTCGATGGGTTTTGAAGAGATTCGGGGCCCTATCATGGAATTGGCGTTCTATAACTTTGATTGCCTTTACCAACCTCAGGATCATCCAGCCCGTGAGATGCACGACACTTTTTACGTCAAGAATCCCGCCAAGGGAAAACTTCCG
>JABCSI010000242.1 GCA_018238965.1 Promethearchaeota archaeon | reverse complement strand
ATAGTTGGCGATCCCAATACTGTTACCTAGTTTTTTCCATCGTAAGCAATATAAGGGAAATTAATTTTCACCGGAACAGAAGCGGATCAGGAAAAAGCAAATAAAGCTATTCTAAAAAAAATCTTTTGATTTTGCTCTGCTTGTCAATAGTACGAAATAATCAAACGCTACAAAAAAACGGTCTTTCCATAATACGGTCTTTGAGCGTTGCTGTGTCTTGCTTTATGGATTAGTTGCTTAAAATTGCCAATACTTATATAATACTTTAAACATACTTATGTTGGAGGACTTATGGCACGTGTGAGAAAACCTGTTAAAAAACAAGTGACTTTTATGATGGATGATGAATATTATCGTAAATTACAAAAAATTGCTGATGCTTCTAGAACGACTAGAAGTGAATTAATGAGGAGGATTCTTATTGATTTTGTTAATGTTGAAACCGAACGATTTAAAGTTGAGGGGCATATCTCATTTAATGCAAATTGTCCTCTTGATATCTCGTGGGATTGGGGAGAGATGGGGTATTTCACTATTGATACTCATAATCAAGCAATTGGTGAAGAAACAAAGAATGAATATATTTCTCATTTTATTGATCATGCTAATGAACAATTAAAAAATAAGAAAGATGAATTTCAAACCGTTCTTGAGCAATTGGAATTAAATGAAAAAGCTCAAAAAGAAGATGTTAAAGAGAAAATTAAAAACACTCAATGGATCTATAAATCTCTCTTAAATCTCAAAAAAGAAACAGATTCTTTAATTTCAGAAAATTGGATGAATAATTATAAGAATACCCAAGACATTTTACAAGAAAATATGGATTATGATTCCTTTTTAGGGGAGATTGAATCGGCAATTAAACGTATTAGCAAATTAGATCCTAATGTTCTTGTCAAAAAGAAGGCAATCAAATTAATTCCCCTCCAAAATATAGATTTAGAACTGGCTGACCTTGGAAAGGGAAATGAGATTAAGATTTTGAAAGTACTCAAATTCAAACTCGCTATTTTGATAAACATTTATCAAAAAGAAAAGAACAGTACAAATTTGAAAGATCTTAAAGAAACAATTTATAAGATTTATCAAACGACAAATGAATTGAAAGAATTCATTAAAAAATCGCATCAATTATCAAGTTTAATGGATAAAGATATGTTAGATCACACTCTATTCTCCGATGATAATTTAGCGAAAGATAAAGGAACCTCAAGTATGCTTAAAGATTTGAGAGTCTTCCAAATTCAAGAAATTAGAGGTTTGCAAAAGGAAGAAAAAATCAACAAATATCGCACTCTCTTAAACTCCTTTGCAACTGCCCTTATCGGTTTCATTACAAAAAATAAATTAGGTGTCTAATACTCCTTAAGTAATTGTTGGATTATAGGATTACCTTCAATTATTTCTAATTTTTTATGAGCTTATTTGCTCTTAAAAATTGAATAGAATTTTTTCAATTTAGAATTTAAAAAAGAATTTCCCGGAAAAAAATACATTGAACAAAAAGGTGAAACTCGTGAAATCATTATCAATTTAGCAAAAGACATTTCCAATCTTATAAAAAAGAGAAAGAAGAATATTACCATTTGGGGGCGAGCATCGGTGGAGAAAATAATCGTTTTTGGGAATCAATAGCATCCAATTCTGCGATATCCTCTGGGGACAAATGAATATTAACCGACTCAAAATTCTCCATTAAATGGTTTCGACTGGATGATTTAGGAATAGGAATCACATTATGCGAAATTATCCACGCTAGGGCAATTTGGCTCGGGGATTTATTATATTTTTTTGCCAAAGTATCCAATATGGGCAATGAAAGTACATTCCCCCGTGCCAGCGGAGAATAGGCCACCATCTTCATGTCTTTTTTCCCTAGGTATTCTCTCATTTGCTTCTGCTGTAGAAATAAATGATGTTCGACCTGATTTCCCCATATTGGGATGGAGTTGAGTTCTAATAGTTCATCAATTAAACTGGGTGTGAAGTTGGATATGCCGAATGCCCGAATCTTTCCTTCTTTTAATAATTCCTGAAATGCCGAAATCGTTTTTCTTGGATTATAGGTCAGGGCGGGCCAATGGATATACATTATGTCGATGTAGTCCAGTTTCAACTTTTTTAGACTTTTTTCCGTTGTGGATTTTACTTGTCTAGGGGATAGATTTGTAACCCAGACTTTTGAAGCAACAATTAAGTCTTCACGGGGAATTGAGGATTGTTGGAGCGCTTTTCCAATATTTCCTTCATTATAATAAAATTGGGCAGTATCGATAAGTCGATATCCCACATCCAACGCTTCCAAAATCGCAGTGGAGCATTTTTCTCCGCGTAATTGGTATGTTCCTAACCCAATTTTTGGTATTGTGTTTTTAAGTTCGCTCATGGTAATCAGTCCTTTATAGTCGTTTCGTAGTACAGTGTTATTTAGTAAAAATGTTAAATCGGTAGAATTGTAAATTGGCAAAATGGCGTATTGGTAGAAATTCTAATTGGGGTGTAATAAGCAGAATGTAAGAATTAAGAAAAATGGGTTACCATCTTTTTTAATTTATATACGGAGGTGGCTTGGTATTTGGGGCACAGTTTTGGCAAGGGTCCGGGTTCGGTTTGCCATTCATTATCGCATTCCCAACAAGCCCAGGCAAACCAATCTTCGTAGGAAACATGTCCGCCAATAATCTCGAAATCTTTATCCTCAACCAAGGCCTGGGCGAGTTTTTCAAGCCCCGATCGAAGAATTCGTGAAAAAGTTGGTTGTGAAACGCAGATCATCTCAGCACACTCAGATTGGGGCAATTTTTTATAGTGATAGAGTCGTACGGCCTCATATTCTTCCAAGTTTAAGAGAATTGGTTCCGTATTAACGAATTTTCGTTGGCTATTCCGATAGGAAATTTTGGATTTTTGAGAAGACTCTGGATCGATTATTCGGAGCAGCTTTTTTGGCACTTAACAATTCCCTCCTTGATAGGATAGCTCTGATGTCAAGGATTCCAGCTTATTCTGCTGAAATGCAAGAAAATTATTAAGAATCAATAGATCCTCCCAAGTTATGAATGTTTGGGATTGAAAATGGTTTTAATTTTAGAAAATAAAAAATAGAATCATTCATGAATATGTTTGTGGCCATGTTCATGTTCGCTCGGAGATAAGTGGGCATGACTGCACAAACTTTCTCCTCCTTCTAATGTTCCATCGATAATTTTTTGGATGACTGAATCGGTGGTTCCCTGTATGCCTAAAACTACTTCAATATTGTTTTGTCGAAATAAATTAACAGCCATTGGACCCATCCCTCCGGCAACGATCCAATTTGCATGATTTTGGGCTACAAAAGCAGGAAGTTGACCTGGAGTATGGGATATGGCTCCGGGGTTAGGGATTAGTTCTTTTGAAATGATTTTTCCTTCTTCAATCTCAACAAACAGATAGGCTTGAGTTCTTCCAAAATGTTGGGAAACTGATCCACCTTCTTCGGCGATAGCGATTTTCATACTAATGAACCCCTATTCACAAAAAAATAAAAAGTTTATCGATTATAATTCATCCGAGTGTGAAAATGTGTTCGATTTTTATGAAAAATGGGTGACCATTTTTTTTAATTTATAGACCTTGGAAGATTGGCATTTTGGACAGAATTTCGGTATACTTTCGGTTTGCCATTCATTATCGCATTCCCAACAAGCCCAGCCAAACCAATCTTCGTAGGAAACATGTCCGCCAATAATCTCGAAATCCTTATCCTCAACCAAGGCTTGGGTAAGTTTTTCCAGACCTGCTCGAAGAATACGTGAAAAAGTAGGTTGGGATACTGAAATTTTTGCAGCACACTCTGATTGGGGTAATTTTGTATAATAATATAATCGGAGGGCTTCATATTCTTCCAAGTTTATGATAATGGGTGACGGGTCCGCGATTTTTCTCTGATTATTCCGATAGGAAATTTTAGATTTAAGAAAGGACGCAGGATCGATTATTCGGAGCAACTTTTTGGGCATTAAAAATTTCCTCCTTGATATTTATGAGCCGAAGTTAAGATTTCCAATGAATTTTGTTTAAACACAAGAAAATTTTCCTTCACAGTGCTAAAAAGTCCTTGATATGGTACAATTCCCACTTGTAGAAATTCCATTAATGGACGTCGGCTGATATTTCCTACAACAATGGCATGAACTCCTGCATTTTTCAATAACATTACAGCCCGCCGACACTTTCCCTGTTGGTGGGGTGCATTTTTGAGAATTTCTACACTAATGATATGAAAATCCTCACTATCGTATTCTATTATTGTGAAGGCAGGAGTATGTCCAAAATGAGTTGAAAGTTCACCATGAATTCCTTCGAGGGAACTGGGAAAGGCGATTTTCTTTGTATTTATTATTTTCAACCTCCGTTCTTACATCAAAAATGAGGTGTATAATGAAAAAAAAAGTTGGAATTATTTTCATTTCCAAAACTGTAATTTTTTATAGAATTTCAAATTTGTAAACCAGATTGAGTTGCTTTTTCAACCAATTTTTCTGAAATGGAAGCAAAAATAGACAAAATTTCGGAATCCTTTAGATACTTAGATATAGGTTGGCGTTGAACTATAGCATAGGGCCATTGCTCATTTAAGGGAATTTCACCGAGGATTTCAATATTTTTACTGCTGATTACTTCGGCTTTTGGGAATAATATAATAAAAAATCCATCAGCGGAAAAAGACAATGAGTCATGGGGATATTATCAGTCTGCAGGTGGGTTTAGGTGGGATAGAGAATTGTAATACTATAATGACAAACGTTTTAGGTCAAAATACATAATCCTTGTAGAGCCTTTCTTATCTTTTTCAGAAAGAAATTTAAAATCATTTTTTTTTTTATGGTTTTTGATATGTTCTGAAATGAGTGTACCAAGGGGATCCAGATTATTAAGGCCGTTTCTCTTCGAGAGAAACGGCCTTTTGCTTTTCGAAATTCAAGTTGGAATTTAGCAAGAAATCAAGGTATTAGCGATAGAGTTGGTGGAAACTAATTGTATTGATTACAACCTCAATTTTCTAAATTCAATTATGCCTTAATCTTCATCTTAAATTTCTTCATTAATTCCTAAAACTCAAAGCGAATATCTCCGATTATGCCATGTGCTTGATAATGTTTGCGAAACTCCCCATTGTATTTCAATGACATGCTGAACCCACCTTCGTTAACAAATGTAACACCGGCACCGGTTATCATTCCATGCTGTTCAACATCCTGCCCCTTGATAGAGAACGCGGTGTTTTGTGCGCCAGCAAGGGACGCTGTAATGGCGCGATCATCAATGTCGAAGTCATAATTCCATGCCAGGCTCAACTCTGGAATCAGGGTGTTATCGTTCAATTGAAAGAGACGGGTAAGACGCAGTCCTAATTCTGACACCAATGAATCAGTTTCCCGACCATCTATAGTCTGGTTTAGACTGTCTGCCCCTTTTTCTGTAAATCTCTCTTCATCCAAATAGACATACTGCAGAGAAGCGAAGGGCTGGATAACCCACTGATTCAGATTAAAGTTATAGCCACCTTCTACAAGTGCAGAGTAAGTATCGCCATCATGGTCGCTACTGGCTGTGCGCTTTATAGCTCCGATCGTGATTTGTCGCGTGTTGTCATAGTCTTGCTTTCCATATGACAGAACCGTATCTAGATAACCGCGACTGGTATAGTAACTGCCATACAGTGAAGCAGAGATGGTTTCGATATCCCCATCCCCTTGATTCCTGTCAAGATCAATGTCAGTGCCAGAATAGCCAATGCTAAAGCCTAAAATATATTTATCATTAAACATACGATCAAAACCAAGTGTAACTCCGGATGCGTCATAGTCATATCCAGTAAATCCATCATCTTCATCCTGGTCACCCCACTGTCCAAAGCCGTCAAGCCACATACCGTATTTAGAGTGTTTTGGTTGTCCTGAGTTGTATAGTTGGATAATACTGGCATCTGAAGCATTGTACGCAAGGAGAGAGGTCTCTTTACCTGATGACATAGTAATGATCTTCTGTAATGGGCTGGTTGATTCTCCCGTAAGGCGTATACTATGAATCCGTTTGAGCAAGGTTTCTGTGTACTGTCGGGTCACATCATAAGTGAGTTTTGTAGAGTTGTCATACTGACCCGGGCTCAGACTCGCAAAGGCTGCACCGAATTCTGATGGAGACAATAACTGGAATTCTCCGATTATGTTTGACAGATCACCAGTGGCTGTCGGGGTTATCCTGTCGAGATACTTTGCGATCGCCAGCTCTATCCGGTTTGTCCCTACTGTTGTAAAGCTCTTCGCATTCACTTCTACCTCTACAATATCGGGATGCTGATTTACATCAAAGCTGAGGAGCGTTGTGGGTACGGGAAGAACAATATCGTTGAACGTTCCTGTGATACCCTGTGCCTCAATGACATCATAGGTGGTGCCGTTCACATACGCTCCTCCTTCCCCTCTAAGTACCGTCAGCCCGCCATCAAGCACAGACGATCCGATCACGTATAGTTTGCCATGGTGACCATCGCTATTGACATTTGTTTGAAACATACCGTCACTGGC
>JABCSI010000241.1 GCA_018238965.1 Promethearchaeota archaeon | reverse complement strand
ATGCGTTCCTCCAAAATTACGTCCGCACCCGAATGCGCGCCAAGCCCTATCTTTTGATGGAATTGGATGCCCATATGGCCGATGCCGGAACCCAAACCCGTTTGGAAGCCTTTTTGGAAATTATAAAAAATTATCGAGCCACCCACCACGACCCTGTGACCGGAGAATTCCGTAAAGCAGATGTGGAAATGGTAGAGGGTACGGCCATGGTAGTCAATTCTGCAGGAATGTATTTAGATATCCTAGATCCGCGTGTCAAAATTCATCTATTTCCATTCTCCCCTTATCATACGGATGTGATGGAGGGATATTTAAAGGTTTTGGGATATAACGTGGAGCATACAGGTGATATTCAATTGAAATATGCCACAGAAGGTCTCAAGTATACTTCTGGCAAAGAATGTATTCCTTTACCAATTGTTCTCGGTCATATTTTACACATAGTTAAACACCGAAAACCCGGGGAAGTAATCGGCTATTTCATTCTTCGCGGAGGGGAACCCTGTGTTGTGTGTAGTTATGTACAATACATGGAAGATTTTCTTCGCAAAAATCATATTGCCGATGTTTTTCTGTTCAAGTTCGATCGTTACAATGATTTCATGGGCTCGAAATTTACAGATATTGTAAACTATGGTCCAAAAACTCTTATCTTGGCTGACATCATTCACGATATTGATAGTGCCCTGGAAGTTGTAGGAGAAGCCGACAGTTTATCATTGTTAGATAAATATTGGAAAGAATTTTTATCAGAATTTCATGAGTTTTCTGTCTTTAAATCGAGTATGGATAATTTAGTAGATAAAATTGCCACTATACCGAGAAAGGGATCCCCATTAGATTATCCTAAAGTAATTCTTTCGGGGGATTTCTACGTTCGCTTTAGCCCCTTCTTTTTGCACGATCTCCGAAAATTGTATACAGAACATGGGATCATAGTTAAATCGACGGATCTTTTCGAACTTTTTGCATATGGTGTTCCTTTTGGAAGCATTGTGAATCCTTTAGCGCGGGATACCTATGTACAGAAAAAATTGGCGAATATCAAAGGTAAAGACAGGATATGGAAAGACTTCAGCACCGGATATTACGCAAGCCAACTGATCTATAAAATAATAGAACAAACCGACCATAAATTCAGGAAGAAATTCGAGAAAACTGGCTTATTGTATGCCCCGGCCAATGATATAATAGGTATTATCAAAAAAGGCTATCCACATATGAGTCCGCGGATTTTTGGGGAAGGAATTCTAACTGTTGGCAAAGGTTTAGAGGTAATTGAGGATGGAGCGTTTGATGCAATTATTTTAGTTGGTCCTCAATTTTGCCTTCCATACCGAACATCCCAGGCAATTTTGAAGCCAATTTTCAACGAGCAAAATTTTCCCCACTTGGTTTTTGATGCCGATATTTCAGCGATGAGTCCGAATGTAAAACGATTGATAGAGGCAAACATCGAACAAATCAAGCGGAGATTTAAGCCCCGATCCCCAATTGTAAAGGAATCCTTTCTTTCCAAAATTGGTTTGGGCCGGGAACTCAAGGGCAAAGAAGAGACCTCTCTAAGTTTCTTTTTCTAAGTGAACGACCCACACCTAAAGATGTGGGATTCATAGGTTAACGATCTAAGAGATTTTTAACACTATTCTTCGGATGACATCATGATTTGTGAGGACTGTATGCAGAAGGGAGAATTCTATTTCAACGGAGAAAACGACGTATTTTGTGCCTCCATATTCCCCTCCTCACTATGAATTTTTGAAACCGAGGAAAAGCGAAGATCCCAAGGAGAGGTCTATCTATAGGCTAAAGTATGATTTTCCCATTGGCTTCATATCGGTTATTTATATATGTATATTTATTACAATATTGTCGATGTCACAAGAATATGTGAATAAGGAAAATACACCCCCACCCCTTGGCACTCCAGCGCTATATGTTGGAATTAATATTGGCTCAATTTCAGTAAACGTCGTCTGGATCGACGAAGAGGGACACTTGAAAGCGGAAAAACGAGGGCATTTTGGCAATCCCCAAGGTGTATTAGGATCTATTCTCCATAAGGCTCGTTTAGATGACTCTATTAACCCAGTTTATCATGAAGTGTGCGGATCATTTGGATCGAATTCAGAAGTAGTGGCTATCGAACGCGCACTTCAAGAAGTGGATGATAAATACGAAGCAGTGCTCTCCTTAGGCGGGGAATCCTTTGTTTTATACATTTTAAACAAACAAAAGCATATTGTGAATATTCTCTCCCAGGATAAGTGCGCGGCTGGTAGTGGGGAATTTTTTCTGCAGCAGATTGAACGGCTCGATATTTCACTCGATAAAGCGATTAGTTTAGCAGAACAAGGAAATCCCATACAAATTGCCTCCCGGTGCTCCGTTCATTGCAAATCTGATATTACTCACAAGTTAAACAGAGGAGAGGCCTCGTTGGAAGATATTCTTTCATCCTTGATAGTTAATATGGTCAACAAAGGAGTAAGCATGATAAAACAATCCCAAATTAATCTCTCTTCCCTTTTAGTCATCGGAGGCTTAACTCTAAACCGGGTGGTTCCCCAAAAACTCAAACAAATTCTGCCCAATGTCACTGTGTCGATACATACCTTTAGTCATGTATTTGAAGCCTATGGAACTGCACTTTTAGCTTGGGACACCCCAAAACATCGGACACCCCAACTCACTATGGACCAAACCTTTACCACACTTCCAAATTTAGATCAATTTAGATCGCTCGTAAGGATAATGTCTAATAGTGGCAGTGATCATACAAATCCTAACCCTACAAACCTGAGTACAAAAATTCAAGATAATACTATCCACTCTAGTGAAGTGGATGCTTCAGTAGCATATCTTCTTGGTGTGGATGTCGGATCTACGACCACGAAAGCTGTCTTGGTTCACCCTCACACTCATGAAATTCTCGCATCTCACTATGGACGCACCAATGGAAATCCCATTGAGGCTACCCGGACGTGTCTATCCCACATAATTCAAAAGGTGGGATCAGTGAATGTCCATATAGTGGGAGTTACAGGCTCAGGACGCCAAATGGTTGGGGCATATTTGGGTACTTCAGCAGTGTTCAATGAAATTTCCGCCCATTCTCATGGTGCCGCATATTTCGACTCAGAAGTTGATACTATTTTCGAAATTGGTGGACAAGATGCGAAATACATGTTTTTGGATAACGGGGTACCGGTAGATTATGCCATGAATGCATCCTGTTCTGCGGGTACGGGATCCTTTTTGGAGGAAAGTGCAAAATGTGATTTGGGAATTACCGTATATGATATTGCAGATGTGGCCCTTCATGCACCCCAAGCGGTACGATTTAAAGCTGATTGTGCCGCGTTTATCAACTCTGATATCCGTACAGCCCTTCAAGAAGGGTATTCCAAACCAGAAATAATCGGAGGGCTAGTGTATTCCATTGTGAATAATTATCTTAATAAGGTCAAGGGATCTCGCCCCATTGGGAAAAAAATCTTCTTTCAAGGGGGGGTGGCCAAAAATCAAGCTGTAGGACATGCATTTGCTCAAGCCACAGGAAGAGAGATCATTATTCCTCCATTTCCCGAATTAATGGGAGCTTTTGGTATTGCCCTAATTTCCCAAGTCAAATTCAACCAAAACGAAATTGCTGCGATGCCCATTGCCACCTCATTGAACCAATTAGTGGCCCCGCAGTTGAAACATCTCGGCGATTTTACATGTAAATCGTGTCAAAACTATTGTCGGATAGAACGGTATGCAGTAGGCGATCGGAAATTTCCGTTCGGGGGCCAATGTACTAAATACGAACATCTCTGGCGAAAAGTTTCCCAGACGGAGGAACAAGAAGATTTGGTAGCATTTCGGGCTGAATTAATGTATCCATCCTCCTCCTTCTCTGATCGAGAGATTTTTCGTTCACAAAAAGTGGGGATCCCCAAGGCGCTGTTAACCCATAGCCTCTATCCACTGTATTATACCTTCTTCCGAGAATTGGGATTCGAAGTGGTACTTTCTGAAATCGCCCCAGATTTCGAAATACTCCCGAATGCTCCCCTTTGCTATCCGATGCAATTGTATCATGGCGCGGTGGCAGATCTGGTGCATCGGGGAATTGAATTAATTTTTATTCCCCATATTCTTGAGTTGAAACGATCAAAAGATTGGTACATGGCAACCTTTTGCCCAATCGCCCAATCGGGGTCATACATGGTGACACCCATCTTTCCTTCGGTCAAATTTCTAATTCCCGAATTGGATTACCATTTAGGTTATCAGAACAGTAAGACACTCATTGAAATGGCCACGAGAAAACTTCAACTTGATGAAGAATTAGCAAAAGATGCTTATACTAAAGCGGTGAATCATCAAGAACGCGTAGAAAGGCATCTGCAAGCAAAAGGCGCAGAATTTCTCACCGAAACGATTGAGAGTGGGGACACTACTATTCTGGTGGTGGGACGGTCCTATAATATCTTTCCGCGGGAAACCTCCCAATCTATCCCGAAAAAGCTAATCAGCATGGGCATGCGAGTTATCCCGTTTGATTTCTTAGATCCTGAGACTGAGTCGAAATTCCCGTGGTTTTTTGCCAACTATATCAAGAAAGCAGTAGATATCATCAACCAACATGATAATATCTTTTTGCTTTATATCAATAGTTTCAGTTGTACTATGGATGCCTTCGTCCAGAATTACGCGCGCAACCGAATGCGCGCTAAACCGTATCTCTTAATGGAATTGGATGCACATATGGCCGATGCGGGCACCCAAACCCGATTAGAAGCCTTTATAGAAATCATCAAAAATTATCGGGCTTCCCACCACGATCCCGAAACCGGAGATTTTCGACTTGCAAAGGTTGAAATGGTTGAGAATGAAGCAATTGTAGTCAGTTCCTCCGGAGAAAACTTAAGTATAACCGATCCACGGGTGAAAATTTATCTTTTTCCATTTTCTCTGTATCATACCGATGTAATAGAGAAGTACTTACGCATTTTGAATTATAATGTCGCAGATACCGGTGATATTCAACTGGAATATGCCACAGAGGGATTGAAGCATACTTCTGGCAAGGAATGTGTCCCACTACCCATCATTCTTGGGCATATTATGCATATCGTCAAAAATCGCAAACCAAATGAAATTATGGGATATTTCATTTTGCATGGAGGCGAGCCTTGTGTGGTGAGCTCATATGTGCATTATATGGTGGATTTACTGCGAAGGAACCACATTTCTGACTTTTTTCTCTTCCAGTTTGACGGACGTAATGATTTCATGGGCGCCAAATTCAGCGATATTGTGAAATATGGCTCCAAAGTCCTAATATTGGCCGATATCATCCACGATATCCGTAGTGCTCTGGAGGTGGTCGGCACGATCAACAGTCTATCGTTGTTGAATACCTTTTGGCGAGAATTTCTAGGAGAATTTCAAGAATTTTCAGTCTTTAAGACAAGCATGAAGCATTTGATAGCTAAACTGACCACAATCCCTAGAAAAGGATCCCCACGAGATTTTCCGAAGGTGGTTCTTTCAGGAGATTTTTTTGTTCGCTTTAGCCCTTTCTTTTTACAAGAACTCCGAAAATTGTATTCTGGGCATAATATCATTGTGAAATCAACGGATTTCTACGAGTTATTTGCCTACGGGGTGCCCTTTGGGAGTATAACAAATCCCTTTAAGCGCGATAAATACGTACAAAAGAAACTGGCCCAATTTAAAGGTGAAGATAGAATCTGGAAGGATTTCACCCCTGGGTTTTATGCCAGCCAAATAATTTATAAATTGATGGAACAAACCGACAGAAAAATGCGAAAGAAATTCGAAAAAACCGGTTTATTGTATGCTCCTGCAAATGATATCATTGATATAGTGCGAAAAGCATATCCGGTTGTGAGTCCACGCATTTTCGGGGAAGGCATTCTCACAGTTGGAAAGGGCTTGGAAGTCATGGAGGATGGTACCTACGATGCCATTATATTGATTGGTCCGCAATTTTGTCTTCCTTACCGAACATCCCAAGCAATTTTGAAGCCAATTTTCAACAAACAAAATTTTCCCTACTTGGTTTTTGATGCGGATATTTCTGCAATGTCTCCAAATGTAAAGAGATTAATCGAAGCAAATATCGAGCAAATCAAGCGGCGATTTAAACCGCGGTCCCCAATTGTAAAAGAATCCTTTCTTTCCAAAATCGGCTTAGGTCGGAAACTGAAAGGCGAATAAAGAACATTGTGAACAATTCTTTAATTTTCTTTCCTAAATTATGCTATTGCTTAATATGTTAATAATTTTAATCTTGTTTCCAGTACTATGAGTGTAGCGTAAGTGATGCAATATTTTAAGAATATCACCAATCTTATACCAGAAAATGGAAATTGTCAAGAAGATACTGATTACAAATTTCTTTACTACATTATCATACTAGTATAGAGAATTAACTATAAATGAAACATAGTAAAAATTAAAATACCAAATCCACGTAACTATAATTAAACATGATGCCCCCACAACATAATGAATTGAAACAGGAACTAAAGGTGGAAGATGGGGGGCAATTATCCTTCGACATGTGCATAGCCGGAG
>JABCSI010000031.1 GCA_018238965.1 Promethearchaeota archaeon | reverse complement strand
ATTAATCGATAGAGCAAAAATACCGAAATTGCCAGAAGACCGATAGCTGTAATATTTTCTATTAAACCATCTTCTCTGACTAACATTTTATAAAATTCTAGGTCAATATAATAAATAAAACTACATAGTGTAATAACCACCAAAAGAATTTTTAATACTAACTTAAGTAGATAATCCATTATCAAAATTACAAAACAAGGCTATGAAATTAAATCTATTTATATTATTTGAATTTTTATGCCAATGGTCGACTTCTCTTTTCGGCAACCTTGAATAAACAAGGAGAACTCTCAATTCGGAATAACAGTCCTGTATTTTCGAAGATTTTGAAATCCTTGCGTAATGATGAAGATTTTTACGCCACACTATGAATGGACGTCACAATAACTGAGATGGGATACAAATAAATACGATATCAAATCAAATGTTATTATGAACATAGGAACCACGATAATTGGCTTACATCTTGCGCTTAAGAAATATATGATTCAATTTTTTATACTTTTTCTATTTTGGTTGATGGGCTTTATTTACTATCTTAGTACGGAACCATACCAAGATCTCTGGCATCTAATCTTATTATCTTGGACGATAAGGTCTCCAATAAATGGGGGAGATTTTTCAAATTTTTATATTTCAATTTGGCCATTGTTATTGGAAATTATTGTTCTTGGCTTTATAATGATTGAATTATTGGAGAAATACAATCCGGTTATAACCAGTAAGATCCTCGCCGGAACAAAAACAAATCACACAGTCGTAATTGGATACGGGCATCTCTCTGAAAGAATCATAGAATATTGCACTGAAAATAAGAAACCATTTTGTGTAATGGAGGACGATCAAGAATTAGTCGAAGATTTAATAAATGCGGGATCTCCGGTAGTTGTTGGTGATCCTACCGATTTTCCAAACCTCAATTTGGTAAATATAGATCGGGCGAAGGAAGTATTTATTTGTATAAACGACTCCAGAGTTGCCATAATCTGTACCGAAAAAATTCGGGCTCAAAATAAAGATTGTAGAATATACGTGCGCGCATTCGGTGATCATGTACAAGAATATTTGGGACAAGCTCCGCTAAATGCATATTCCTTTTCCACTTCAGAATGGGCTATGACTGGTATCCATCAGTGGATTGAAAATAAAACAGGCAAAGCAATCGTAATTGGGCGGGATTACTTGACCCATAGGATTGCGTACGATATATCTTTGCAATCTGGGCGAGATGTGTACCTTTTTGATGATGAGAATGATGGGATCGAATTTACGGAAAATTCTCAAATGCATATTATCCATGAATTCGCATGCTACTTAAGTGATTTAAGTCCCCATGTATCTTTAAATGAAGTTACACAAGTTTTTATTTGCTGGATAAGGGATTCTGAGTTTGATGAAGCTCTTTATTTAACTTCGAAATTCCATGAGAAATATCCACAAATAGAGGTATTCGTACGCATATATGATGATGAAATCTTGGATCTGGTCAAAAAATTCAATGCAAAAACATTTTCATCATCAAAAAACGCGTTTCAAATGCTACAAAAGGATGTTGCTCCGGATTCCGCAATTGCACTACAAAATACCAAAAATTAAAATCCAGCACAGTTTGAATTTACCAAAACTGTGATGCTTATACAATGTGTTGTCGGAGCATCGTTTGGATTAGTGTTTGTCCTTGCGGGGGAATTTTTTATGGAATTTCAAGGTTGGCCCTATTTTGCACCAGTTTTCATCCGGTTAACAGGAATGGATTTTCTGGGAGTGGCTCTCTTAGTATTTCTCTCCTCCAGAGAAACTGAATATGCCAGAGTGTAAAACAATTAAAAAAAATTACATATTAAAAATGAGTGATTATTCTTTTTTTCTTATTTGATGGGCAGTTCGAAAACCCACAACTAAAAACCAGATATATAGGCCTATAAACCCAAGCATCGCAATAAAAACAACACCTGCAAAATTTTCTGGACTAATGAAGATCAAAATCGTAAGTGTGGGAAAACTTAAACCCAAAACCAAATAAATCCATTTCAAAAAGCCCGTTTTTTTTCTGTAGGTTTTTCCATATCGGATATGATCCGTAACATTGGTCCAGGCCATAAAAAGCACGATTAACGGAATTCCCCAATGGATTATCTGATTATAAAGCGTAATTTTTCCAAAGAGCAAAGAAGCAAAATAATCACTTAGAACTATCAAAAAGAGACCGGTAGCGGTGTTTGGAATAGGCATACCTTGATAAACTTCACTATCCGCAGATATATTGAACCATGCTAAGCGAACAATCCCTGCCGCAACCAATAGGAAGCACGGAATTAAAAGAAACCAATGATTATATGTTGGTTCTATAGCGTAGACAGCATTCGGTTCAGTATAATTCATAAAAATGATAATGGCAGGGGCGACACCAAACACAATGGCATCCGATAAAGAATCTAATTGAATCCCAAAATCATTGAATTGCTTTGTTTTCCGAGCGATATATCCATCAAATAAATCAGCCACTACACCAATAAAAACCATTAAAATTGCACCGCGATACGCACGAAGTGGGGAAATGGCTAAATATATGGCGATAAAGCCGCAAAGCGTTCCTATTAGGGTTACATAGTCTTTGAGTTTTAGATTCTTTAACATCGAATTAGTATAGATTTCTAGAAAATTAAAGCCTTCCCTTCCTCACATTTGAAAAATGATAAAAATGGAACAGAAATAACCCAATTGGTTTACATTTTGTTCCCAGAATGTTTAACGAAAAATTTAGAACTGGGACGTGGGCTGTAAGGATCCACTCTAATTTCTCAAGGAGAATACTTGGCATTTAATCATGTTCTTAATTATCCAAACATTTTTGATATCGGGTTATCTTTATTTTTAATGAATAGATATCATTGGTAAAATCTGAAGTATTTTAAACCAATTTTTATTTGAACAATTATAGCAGTATCACCTGATGCAATATGGCACATAACCATTTGCACAATTTAATGAACCCATTCCGCTATACTACCAAAAAATAAAATCATAATAATGAAAGTTGATAATCCATGCTCAAAGACCGAATTAGAGATGCTTTCTCCTATCAAATTATAAATATTGCCCTGCTATGCATCCTATATTTAATAATTAAATATGAGTTATGGATTGAACTGCTTATATTTCTGATTGTACTTATACCAATTGAATTTGGATGGTATGTTTTTAAGCAAAGCACTATAGTTGATATTTACTTAACGAAAATCTATCTAAAAGTAATGCCAAGCAAATTCTTCAAGTATCGACATCTGGAACGTAAATTTGGAATTATATCGCATAAAAAATTAAATTTGGAATCATTTCATCCGATTTATTCAAAACGGATTGGATATTTACCGTTGATAATAAAAATTATCGCATCCGACCCCACTTTGTTAAAACAAATGCCCCCCTACGCAAAAAGTTTGTTTGAGTTCAGTAAAGTCCATAACTTTGATTTCAATTCACTTCAGAAAATTTATGGGTATTATCGGGAGGAGCCTATTTATTTGGCCTACCGGCAAGGAAAAGGGGAAAAGTTAGAAAATTTTGAATTAGAACGAATAATTTATGAATCAACACTCCAGGCCCGACTCCTACTCGAAAACAACTTACCAGCTGATCATCCGATATTGCATGAAATAAACGAGCGCCACAAAATTCCGTTACGCCAAGGCTTTACACTCATCAAATAAAATTGGATTTTTTAGAAGGTTTTTAGATAGTTATTTAGTCTTTTTATCCAAACTATAGTCGCGATTTCAACCAGTTTTTAGAAATTCTCACCACCAATTCCCAATTGTCGGTAGAAAATTCAGAAATTTACTAAAGCTTTTTCCGTGAGAAAACGAATATAAATTTGAGAAAAAATATTCTTTTAAGAGAAATTAACTTATTAAACGTATATCTCTTTAAAAAAAAAAATTGAAGAAAAAAGAGGAAACAATTATGACCATGGATCCAGATTATCAAGATTTTAGGGCGTTCGTGCTCACGGGCGAAGGGGAAAAGGAAGAAATTGAAGCCGAAGTTGACAATATCTCTGCGCTTTTTAGCAGCGAGGGGGTTTATCTTTTTGTTAGGTATGATTTGCGGCGAATTTATATTTGGAAAGGTCCTAAGAGCCCGGTGAGAAAACGTTTTATTTCGTCTCGAGTGGGCAGTAAAATCCAAGAAGCCTCTTCTAAAATCGGAATGCATCTAAAAATCGTTAGTGTGGATGCAGGAGATGAACCCATAGAGTTTTTACGGAATTTTAAGATAGAATCATATAACGTTTCGGATGACGAAAAACTAGCGGATATGGTCTATCTTCGAAATGCAGATCGGGTAAGATTGGAAGAAGAGCAATTTGCTAAAGATCTTGCATCCAAAAAGGGTGAAAAAGAAGAATATTGGAGCCCAATCTTGGAAGAGCAAAAAAAAGCAAAGAAAAAGGCAGCCGGAACCACCCAAGAACCCGCTCCCAAGAAAGCGAAAGCACCCACAATCAAAAAGAAAAAGCAATCATCATATACACCCACACCCTCCCATAAATCGAGATATAGGTCGTCGCCGACAGTGTCAAAAAATGCAGAAAAAGAAATTTTAGATATGATTCTCGAATCCGAACCAATGGATGAGATGAAACGGATGAATATTATTATCGGCAGTTCGGTATTTTCACCAAAGCGAACGATTTCCACCTTATTTGGCAAGGAAGTGGAAGAAGTCCAATGGGCCCGAATGGAAAGTGTTCCTGATGGAAATATTGATATTGATTCCCATTTATTGCGGGTTTACTGCAAAGATAACCAAATCCAAGGAATGGAGATTTTCCAATCTAGTAATGGAGCACCAAAAAAGAAAGAAACGAGTAAATCATCACCGAAGAAACAACCTTCGAAGAAGAAAACCTCCAAGAAAAAATCAACCACTAAGAAAAATTTGAAGACTATTCCCACGGGTTAAGAATTTCTTAGAAATCATTGTTATTTAATCTTTTTTCAACTACTTTCTTTCTTCCGTTCAAATTCTATTATTTTTCATTTCCCTTGATATGTATTTTGTAATTTTTATGAATCTTTTTTGTATCATTATTGAATTTATCATATATCTTATCCCGTTCGGTTTTCATTGAATTGCACTCTCGATCAAAACGTAGGCTTTTTTTCAAATGCGATGTATATTGCAGTTATGACAGCTACAAATACTGAAGTGGTGAGGCGATTTCTGAAATATGTTAAGATACACACCACCAGCAAAGATGGAGTAGATAAATTCCCAAGCACGGATCAACAATTCGATCTGGCGAAATTACTCGTTCAAGAAATCCAAGACATGGGTTTTGATCAAGTTCAATTGACGGAAAACTGCGTTGTAATTGCAACAATCCCAAGTAATTTATCGACGGAATTGGCCGAAAAAATACCAGTTGTATGCCTTAATGCGCATATGGATACATCCAACGGTGCCCCGGGAGAAAATGTGAATCCCGAAATCATAACCTTTACGGGAGAACCAATAATTCTTTCGAAAAATCCCGAACTCACCATTAGTATGGAAGAAATTCCGGACTTGAAACGCTTCCTAAACAAGAAATTAATAGTTACCGATGGGACTACGCTATTGGGTGCCGACGATAAGGCGGGGATCGCAGAAATTATGACCACTTTGAGCCACCTGGCAACCCACCCTGAGATTAAACACGGAGAACTAAAAATTGTTTTTACCCCCGATGAAGAAGTTGGAAAAGGGGCAGACTCCGTAGATATTAAGGAAATTGGGGCTGAATTTGCATATACTATTGATGGTGGAAAAATGGGGGGATTGGAAATTGAAAACTTCAATGCAGCCAGGGGAAGAATCACGGTTACAGGATACAATGTCCATCCCGGTAGTGCCTTTGGTAAAATGAAAAACAGTCTTCGGTTACTTGCCGATCTAATTGAGCTTTTTCCAGCGGATCAAGCACCTGAGACCACCAAAGAATATGAGGCTTATTACCACCCAATGTTTGCCAAGGGAACGATAGATGAATCATCGATTAGCTTTATCCTTCGCAATTTTGACGAAAAGGATTTGGACAATCAAATTACCCACCTTCGGGATGGAGTCCAAAGGCTGCAGCAGAAATATCCGGACTTTCCGATCAAGGCAGAGTTTAAAAAGTCCTACCGTAACATGAAAATAATCTTGGATCAATATCCCAAGGTTATTGAAATTGCAGAAGAGGCAATAAAACGGGCAGATTTGGAAATCTTCAAGGAACCAATTCGGGGAGGAACCGATGGGGCTCGATTTTCCTTTGATGGAATGCCTACCCCAAATATTTTCACAGGTGGATACAATTTTCACAGCAAGAAGGAGTTCATTCCAATTGTCGCCATGGAAAAAGCCGTCGAAGTGATTATAAATATTGTTCAGATCATAGTAGAAAAATATCAATAATATAAGAACAAGAACAAAAAAAATATTACAGGGATAATTCCCCGCCTCTACGGGACCGATAACCGCTAATCCCTTCGAGAATCACCTCAAAAGGTCAATCGATAAAACTAACTCAAACGCATCCGCCCCTCCCTCTTAATAACCCTCATAAAAGTTAAACAGTAACCAAAAAGCAAAAACATGAAGAAAGTGTTAAAGAACGGAGAAAAATACAAAAAATGTAGTTGGGTATAGAAAGCGGATAAATTGTATGCTCTGGTCGCTCACATAGGAAGACCCGTGAAAACATCACCGATTGACTTGCCCTCACCAAGAATCTGTTTAACTTTTATCAATTCTTGGGGAATATTAATCGATTGGGGGCATTTAGGCACACATTCTTGACAATCGGCGCACATTTCCGCGCTGCCGCCCACTGCCCTAAAAATTTTACAGAATTGACATAATGAAATTGACAAAACAAAATATACGAAAAGAAATTAGGAAAAATGGAAAATTGAAAAAGAGAATGCCTAAAAAAGTTGAAACGGCACCTAGGAATAGTTAAGCATCTGAGACTTTTGAATATCTAGAAATTGGTCCTGTATCCAACCCATAAGGAGCTTAGCATCCTTCTTTTTTTCGGTTAATTCAGGGGTAGAGCCAAAAAATTCCATTTGATAAGCAAGATTCTCGAGCTTCTTTTCAGTTTCCTCTAATTCCGACGCAAAACTATTTAGGAGGTATTTCAAATCCTCTTCACGCTTTTCTGCAGCGGCTGCGAGTTTTTTTTTTTTCATCATACCCATTGAAAATTCACCCTTATTATTTCTTTAAACCCATAACATATTTAAGGTTTCCATTTGGGGAATTTTCTAATTTCATAAATTTAGGATGGTCTTTGCTCAAATAATTGTTTAATCATATCTTTCAATGAATCCGACAATAATTAGAGGGAGATGATTGTGCCGATGAATATTTCCCCATTAACATATATTTTTTTTTACCGGTTTAATTTGATTTATTAATGAAAATAACAAATAACAAACAAAGAAGGGGCAAAAAGATCGAAAAAAAGAAGCAAATCTAGAAAAAAGATGCTAGCAAACATTAAGAAATGTAAATCGTTCAAGTAGTTTGCCGAAATTTATAGATGATATAAGCCCCCAATAGGAAAATAAAGGTATATATCCCCAAACCAATTGCAGCACCCTTTGCATCAGGCGTCAACCATGCATTTATCGTGAATCCCTCTAGTGTCATTGATTCCAAGCGATCCGCTGGCATATCAAGGATATATGTGATTATAAAAGCTAAATAATTTAATAGAAAAAGGGGTTCACCTTCAACAATGAGCATTAAGATAGAATAAACAATTGGAAACCCAATTATCATCAATAATAAGACAGATATAACGGCGCCGCTTGATCGTTTAACAAAACTGCTGAAGAATACAGCCAAACTCAATAATGCCAGATAATAATACAGTGAGAAGCCTAAACTATACCAATATTCCTTGGGAAGAACCTCAAATTTGATGAAAACGGGAATTATGGAGATGAGGTAATATATTAGGATAATCAACGCCCCCAGCAAGAAGTTTCCAATAATTCGCCCGATGAACAATCTTGATCGGGAGATCTTTGGAAAAAGCAAATTCCCGGTATCTTCCTGGAAATCAACCACAATCAATCCTGTTCCATAACTGGTTGCCAAAATCAAGACGAGCATGTTCATATATGAAAGAAAATTAACGATGTAATTTTCCACGGTAGAAAAAGCCGAGGGATTTTGATCCAATGTTAATAAGCCGATGGCCAAGGATAAGCCAAAAATGGCTATAGCAACTAACAGAAGAATCCCGGTCTTCTTGCCAAAGCGCTGAAACTCAAAGAAGATCGTATCGCTGATTTGGGAAAACCTTCTTCTTCGCCTCGAATCCTTTTCAAGATCTGAAATACTGTTCATTTAGAGGACCGCCTCCACTTTAATATTGGCTTTCTGATGCTCCAAATCCTCGGTATCACTCTTAGCAATATAATCCAAGTACAACGCCTCAAGAAGCCCCGCCTTTGGAACCGAAAATTCTACCACCATAATATCGTTTGCCATCAGTGCCCGGAGCATTTGATGCTGGGTTTGGGGAACTCCATTGAAATCAATTTGGTAAACCCGAGTATCCCTATGATACGAAATCGAATTAGGTTCGATGAAATCATGCAATACACGATACAATTTTGTTACCATATCCTGGGATTCTTGAATTATTTTGGAATCTTGGGGATCCTGGAATTTTTGAGATTCCCTGGTTTCTGTGGATTCTCCGGATTCTCTGTATTCTGAGGGATGCAATACCTCCAAGTGAATGGTGCTCCGCTGGGCTTGACTCTCTAGATTATCCAGAGTGTCGCAGGCAATTATTCGCCCATGGGAGATGATGGCAATCCTATCTGCCACCTCGGAAACCTCATAGAGCAGATGACTCGATAAAAAGACAGTTTTCCCCATTTCCCTCAGTTTCAAAATAAAATCTCTTACATCCCGTCGGGCTGATGGATCCAATCCGGTATGGGGTTCATCCAAAATGACAATATCCGGATCATGCACTATGGCGCTGACTATTCCGATTTTTTGCTTCATCCCTTTGGAGAAAGTGCCAATTTTTTCATCAATCCATTTTCGTAAACCGATCATGCCCACGATGTTCTCGACACGAGATTTGATTTCTGGTCTGGGGTATCCCTTAAGTTTGGCAAAGTAAGTGAGGATTTGACGTGGGGTACTGGTCTTATAAAATGCAGGGCTTTCGATTAAAAATCCTGTATTATCCAGAAGTCGATCCTTATTTTGACCGGTGAGTTGTTCAAGGTGACCATTTGTGCGTATCCAGATCTCTCCTGCCGTAGGTCTGAGAAGATTGGCCACCATTTTCATGGTCGTGGATTTTCCGGCACCATTGGGTCCAAGAAATCCTATACACTCACCTCGATAAATTTGGAGTGAAACCTTATCTACAGCGGTAAATTTTCCGAATTTCTTTGAAAGTTGGCGAAGTTCAATAAGGATATCAGTTGATTGGGACATATTTTTTCACAAATAGATCGAAAACACTTGAGGTCTTCGGTATATGTACAATAGAAAATAAGAAAATCGCAATTATAAAGTGAATTATTTTAAGGGAGCTGGTCTAAGATTATTTTATGACTAACGAGATGCGATACTGTCTATATGTATTCAATGGTGATTTGATGTGCTTTTCTCATGTTTTGCTTAATGCACTCCATATGCGTTCCATGGATTACGATGTAAAGATTGTAATTGAGGGAGAAGCCACGAAATTAATCAAAACCTTTCACGATGACCCCAATATCCCTTTTTATGGATTATATAAGAAAGTAAAAGAATCGGGCATGATTTCTGCGGTGTGTCAAGCTTGCGCTACAAAAATGGGATCTCTTGAAGCCGCAGAAGCCGAAAGACTCCCTATTGTTGGAGATATGAACGGACATCCTTCCATGGCCACCTATATTGAAGAAGGATACAAAATTATTACCTTCTAAATATTGATTTACTTGACCAAAGTGCTACGATTATAACTTATTCGGAGATGATTCATTGTTTTTTTCCTTGATAATTTTTCAGTGCACTTTCCCGTCTTTCCAGTCCCCGTATGTTTAATATAGCTAATGTGCTTATATATATCGAGAACTCCTTTTTTAGGTTTCAAATTTCATATCTGATAACCCGAAATAGGAAAAATTGGTGAAACAATATGCTTGTTAAAGGTGACAAAATTCCTGACGATACTGAACTATTTGATCAGGAGGGAAACATACTAAAAATTGCAGATTTCAAAGGAAAGCGAACAGTCTATTATACCTACCCCAAGGATTCAACTCCGGGGTGCACAACCGAAGCGAAAAACTTTCGGGATTCCATAAAGGAGTATGAAAACGCAGATATTCAAATAGTCGGAATCAGTGCGGATCCAATAAAATCTCATAAGCGATTTGCGGAGAAACACGAATTACCCTTTATTTTGTTATCTGATCCGGAAAAGAAGCTCCTGAAAGCCTTAGGGTCAATCGAGGGTGGAAGAATTAAACGAAGAACATGGTTAGTGGATGAGAACGGAGTCGTTGAGAAAGTCTACGAAAAAGTGTCTGCTTCCAAGCACAATGCAGAGTTGTGCGAATATTTTTCTCTGAAAATAGATTAAAGTGGAAGAATGTCGATGATATTACTTATAAATCTCAGGGTTATTCTCAAAGGCGGTAGAACTTCTTTTTTCCCTTTTTCAATAATATCATCGATTTCTGAATTGTACATATATAAAAAGATTCTTGGTGTGGTTGAAATGGATAATCTTAAAAAAACAAATTTCAAACCAAAAACCGACTTAAGAAGACCGCCCAATCTTTAACTATTGGTAATTCCCGAGATTCAAAAGGCTCGGTCGCAATTAATGATGAATAGTGCAGTAAGGTTTTCGGTGATGTGGTAACAAAGTAATCAGCGTGGGTTGCCGCTATCTCTTCAATCATCTTATGCCATAACTTTGTCGTTTCTTCACTTTTCTCTAGATACATCCCGGTTCCACAATCAAAGGCCTCATGCCTGTTTGAATCCATTTCCTTCAAAATAGCGCCGCTTACTTTGGATAGTATTTGACGGGGTTCTTCATAAACGCCCCCGCCTAAGCGCCCTAAACGGCTGGAATCTGCAAAAGTGTAGCTCGTTGATATCGAGGCATCAATTTTTAGTTTTTTATACTTTCCGGTTTGGAATAAATATTGGCTTAGATGAAAAACGGTAAAATCACAATCCTCAACAACTTCAGGGTAATCATATTTCCATGTACGATAGGCCTCAGCGGATTCCACAACAATAGTTTTGACTCCGGCTTCTTTGTAGCGCTGAACATTCTCTTGAGCCAATAGTGTAAAGATTTCCGAATGACCGGCCCAATAATCATCATGTCCCAAGGGTTTCATATTAATGATTACGGGGATCACACCAACCTGATTGAGTATTTTTACCGAACTCTCCAATATCTGGGTGAAATCTTCGGAGAATTGGGGTGCCTTCTTCTGATAAAGGGGTAAATCTCCTGCAAAGAATGCAATTTCGCCATGTTCTACCCGTTTCAGAGATAGAAATGATTTCTCACCAAAATAATTTTCAAATTCCACATCCAAAATATCGCCTAAGGATATGGGAACTTCTTGAGTATTTGAAT
Organism: Promethearchaeota archaeon; assembly: GCA_018238965.1. GTDB lineage: Archaea > Asgardarchaeota > Lokiarchaeia > Sigyniarchaeales > Promethearchaeaceae > Harpocratesius. The sequence goes on along the minus strand of JABCSI010000031.1, from coordinate 8,855 downwards.
CTTTTGGGCTCTCTGGAGATTCTGGATCATAATTGGAATTAACCAGCAAAGTGCATAGTCCAGGTGGATTGGAAGAGTTTTTTATCGGGATATGTTGATTATGAGCATACTCACGCAGGAGACGCATCATGACCGCAAAATTCATCCCTTCCCCGTTTTTAGAATTCGGACAATATGTCATACACCGATTGCATGTAAGACAGTTGAAAAGGGGTTGATTAATGATAGCTTCTCGGATATTTCCCATCTGAACCTCTCGTAAAACACCTAAAGGATTAAATAATCCATAAAAATGAGTGGGGCATGTCAAAGAACATTGACCGCAATTATTACAATGGGATACAATATCAAAAATTTGGGTAAATTCATCACCTAACATTAACATTATGATTGTAAATGGTGGCCGGGGCATCTAAAAGCTTTTTGTTTATTTTTGGTGAAGAAATGTGAAAAATATGATTAAATAAAAAAATATGGCTTCAACGTCTATGACGCATAAAAGGAAACCGGGTATCTCTGTAATTCTGTATAAAAATAAGGATCCCAGCTATAATAACAGTAAAGATGGTCCATAGTGGAAGAATTGAATCAGGTGGAAGGAGTAAAATAATAAAACTCAAAAATGCCAATCCCATTGAGGTAAATCGAAGAAATTCTTTCCGTAATCTGAAAAAAATTACGGCAAAATAGGTACCAACACCAGTCAAAATTAAAATAGGGAAATACCACCAGCTTAATTCAAGGCAATATATTATCGTTGCAAAAATTTGAAAAATTATTTGAATAGATGCCATTATTAAATATAAATAGGTACTGAATTTTCCAATTTCGGGGTAACTGGAATTTGCACTTGTTTCGGAAGTTTTAGTTGAAGAAGAATCCATACTTGTTTCTAACTTTATTCTTTTATATTATTTTGCAAGATTTTTAAAATTACAATTCGGGAAAACTAGGGCTAACTCATTTTATAATTAAAAGATAGATTTTCTCTTAATCGAGAGTTTCCAAAGTGTGCACCAAAAGAAAAAATAATAATAAGACTTACAACCAAGGTAACCATGTTGAGTATGGTTTTAATTCGAATCGAATATATTATATCCTTGTGCTTGGCTATCTTCTTTTACATCTATCTTATCATCAGCCAATTTAAACAATCTAAGCCAATTCCCCCCCAAATAGTTAAAGACGCTCTTGATGAAACGGAAGAAATACCCATTAACTCAGAAACAGGTCTTGATGAAATTGAAGAAACCCTAGACGATTTCTTCAAGGAACAAGATATGATTTCTATTCGAGAACAATTGGCCGATGTAGAAAATGTACCCTCTGAGCCAATATTTGAGGATCCAGAATCATTTGCGATTTCCCAAGATGAAGATTTGTTAATTTCTGAGGGTGAACGCCTCTACAGTGAATTTAATGAAGAATTATTCGAATCAACTCCACGAACAATTTCGGAACAGCAAGAGGATTTGCAGCATCTTATGAGGACCATTGAATCATTAGAATCCTTGGATTCATCCCATTATCAACCTAAAGTTGAAAAAACCGTGGATATGGGAACGGGAATGTTTTACGATTCAATCTCTCAGAAATTATCGAAAATAATTAAAGAACATGATTTTAAAAAACCCGCATTCCTTCAAGCCGAAAAATTGGAAGCCTATGCATTCCAATCCGTTAAAAATATTACCCACAAGGATTACAGTGAAACCTTGAAGATTATGAAGGAAATCTATGTCATAAAAGAGATAGTGCAAATTAATGAGATGACCACACTATTGAACCTCCACAAGACACGCCTTTCCTTAGATTTACCCGAAAAAGTGGTACTATTCTTTATGGCTAATAATTTTCCAACCACCATTGCCAAATTATTGGAATTTACTCAATGGAAACCAAATTATTTGAATCAAGTTTTAGAAAGCCTTCAAGCCAAAGACTATATTACTCGAACGGATGATGAGATTTCTGCAGAGGGTTTAAACACCGCTGAAGAATTTGAAGAATTACGCCTACAAATGGAAGAAGTTCGGAAGAAAAAACATAAAAAAGAAGAAGAAGCAAAACTTCTGGAAGAAGAAAAGAAAATTCTAGATGAAAAATTACGGTTGAAACAAAAAGAAGACAATGCATTAAAAATCCGGGAACGACAAGAAAAATTACTCAAAGACGCAAGAAATAAAGCTCGAAAAGAAGCTGAAAAAGCAAGGGAAAAAGCCGAAAAACTCACCAAACAGGAAGAAATTGAACGACTTAAGAAAATTAAATCCATGCCAAGACCAAAAATTGCAGTCTTACCAGATAAACCCGAGATCGAAACACCTCAACCGGCAAAATCTATGGAAAATTCGGAATTTGCTCCAAGCATTAAAATTATACATAAAATTTTAACAGATTTTAGAGAACATACAGGCGGTATGATAGTAACCCAAGCTTTAGAATATTATAGCAAAGAAGCGGGCTTAGATGATGAAACTATGCAGAAATTGCCCCAAATCATTCAAGAAATGAAAAAACTAAAAATTGTACATCAAGAGATTGAACATGGTGGAGTCAGTGCCTATGTTTATACCGATTTAGAATTTTCTCCCGAAATGATAAAAATGATTGAATTTTTCATTATTCAGGGTGAAATGAATTATGCTGAGATGGAAACTGCTTCAGGGTGGAAAATTGCGAAAATCGAACCGATCATTAAGCATTTCTATGAACAGAAATTGATCAAATATAATCAGCGAGAGAAATTTTACTTCCCCGGATTGTTCAATATTCAATAGCAGAAGAAGAAGGAATAAAAAAATATAACGACTTATGTTGGCGCTAATTTTGGGCTTTATTTACGCCCTAAAATAAAATCTGCAAGCAGTTCACTCGCCTTTTCAGGTGTTGCGGTTCCTTTGGGAGGTTTTTTAAATCCATAACATGCAATCTCATTAATGGCCCCAGCAGCACCTTGATGAAGAGCTATCTTCGTTGCACGAATTATATCAGCTAAAATAGCACCACCATTGGGACCATCCTGGGATTGAATTTTTATATCTATCACGATCTCAGACCCCAGAAATCCTTCTCCGACTATCCAAAGCATGGAATTTCTTCCATTTTTAAGATGGGGAACATAATCCGAAGTTCCTGCCACAATTGGTGCGGTTATATTAAGTGATGAAGACACACTTTTGCTTTTGATTTCCCGTTTCACCTCTCGGGAGCGATGAATGGTATTCAAACTTTCTGCACCACCACCAACATCCAATGCATAACTTTCCTTCACATCCAACCCTTGGCTCACCATTTGCTGCAACATTAGTTTATGAACAATAGTGCCTCCAAATTGATCTTGGAGATCATCTCCAATTAGGGGTAATCCCTTATTATAAAATTTACGGGCTATATTTTTATCGGTCGCTATGGATGTCGGGGTTGCATTGATGAAGGCACATCCTGCTTCTAAAGCTTGATTGGCGTAAAACTTCACCGCCTCATCCGCTCCGGAAGGAAGTAAACACAAGAGAATTTCGGCCGCATTTTTGGTAAGAGACTCTGAAATATTCACAGGAGCGACATCAGCAGGATCTATTATATTGCGAGTCTGATCGATGACTCCATCGCTAATTTCTCCCATTTCAACGACCACACCGGTTTCTACAATGTCAATATATGAAGGAATTTCATTGTACTTGATCGCTTGGGCGATATCTTTGCCTACTTTTTGCTTGGAAATATCGAAAGCTGCGACCAGTTCAATATCCGAGATATGATATCCAGCTAGAATCGGATGGAGGAGACCCTTGTTGTTTTTCCGGGCTTTGTAATACTCGATTCCTTGAATCAGGGCAGCGGCGCTATTCCCCAATCCCGCGATGGCCAATTTAATTTTATTCGGAGTAAATCTCAATTTATTGCGTTTTCTTATACGGGCAATGGACATTCGACTGATATCGAAATGTTCCATCGTTTCATCGTAAGTATGAGTATCAAGATATCTTAAAACTTCATCATCATTTATTTTCGGTGTCATAATAATCCCAAAGAATATTTATAGATAAATCCTATGTTACTATCAATATAAAATGTGACTTTTCTATATCGGCTGGTTCTTCCGAGATTTAAGTGATGATTGGGAGATCTGAAATATAGATAAACTAAAAAAGCCCAAAAATCAAACTATAAATACTGATAATAAAAACTACAGTTGAGGAAAGCACACGGTGACTCCAGCAGCCAAGAAAACGTCTAGTAAAGTATCCAAGAAAAAAACACAAAAAAAATCGACGAGTGCAAAAGGGGATATTCCTTTGCCAATTCCCCCTGCTCCTAAGAAAAAAACCAAGAAGACCTCATCGAAAAAAAAATATTCAGATTTATCCGGTGATAAAAAGGCCGAAATAGCCGCCAGAAATTTATTACGCCTTTATCAATTTCTCCAGATGAATAAACCTATTTCGGAGCTTACACTTCTTCAAGAACTTGAATTGGATACGCCCAGTGAAGAATTACGTCAAGAAATTCTACAAGTAAGATTGGATATTGAATCCGTGCATGAGGAAAATCATGCGTTGCAGCAAGTGGCCTTGAGAACCCAGGTTGAAGCAGAGGAACAAGTCGAAGCTGTGACAAATGTCAACCAAGACCTCAAAAATAAGATTAAGGAAATGAATGATGTAATTCAACAAGAATTGGAGAAGCGGGGAAATGAGTTTGAATTGGTAATTGGGGAACTGCGTAAGAAATTAAAACAATCGATTTCCCAAAATGAGAAGTACACCGAGGTGACCGAAGGAATAAAACAGCTCCAGAATCAAGTCACCTCCCTATTCGATCAAAATGAGGTATTATTGAACGATAAGAAATCCTTGAATAAAACCATTGACCAGCTTACAAAAGAGGCCGAAGAACGGGACGAATTTATTAAAACATTGGAAAAGAAATCGGCCGAATTATTGAAGAAAACTGAGCTGCAGACAATGGTTATTGATGGATATAAGAGAAAAGAGCAGCACAGTTAGCTGTTTGACCGGTGATTAACCATCCTTTTAGAGTGAAGATTTCCAAGCTTCCATTCGAGAGATAAAATCCACCTGAGTATCTTTCCAGTCCGCATCTCCGGATTTTTTTTCTAAAATCTGACTATAGGTTCTCAACTCTATTAGAATCCTATGACCACCCGTAGCAAGATAAATCTGTTCCTTCATTTTTTTAACGAGTTGTATTAAATCAGCATTATTGATTAGGGAATCAATTTGTGATTGGTAATCGGAGATAATTTCAATCGGGTCTTCTGAGGAAGAAGTTGAAGGAGAAGATTTGTTCAATTTAACATGGTTATTCTGGGATGGCGATGAAAACTGTTCATATTGATCAATTTTTGAGTGTAATAAACGTAATTGCTTTTCCATCTTTGCCGTGATCCCTATGAATTCCTCCCGCAATCGACTGTTTTCTTGGAGTTGGTTCTTGATCCCCTTCAGATCGATCAATTCTTTTTCTATTTTCTCAATCTTCTCCGTTAAAACCGACAAGCCATGTTTCATCTCTCCAATAGATTGTATGAGATCAAGCCCAAATTTCTGGAGAATTTCCCCAAATTTCTGCAATTGGGATTTTTCGATAGAATTTTTGTCGGGGGGGGTCATAGTTATATCTCGAAAAGTAAACTATTTAGATTTATATAGATAAATATTACATGTACTCCCTCAAAAATATTACTAACCGGTTTTTGGTGCCCATTAAACATGCCCATTAAACACGTAAACATTTTAACCGTCGATGGAAAATCCTTGCTTTTTCGCGAATATGGAGCCACAAAGGTGGATCAAGACCTATTAGCAGGTTTTCTATCTGCGTTTTCCGGATTTATGATGGAAATCTCCCAATCAGAAATTAAATCCACCGTCACGGGTAATTCCAAATTCATCTACAGTATTGCCCATGATATTCTCTGCGTCATTTGTACGGATATATATGATGCAGAAGAAGAGATATCACCCAAAATTGAGGCTATATTGGAAGGATTCTGGACAAAATATCAGCATATATTTCAGCAAGAGCTTCCATGGGATGGAGAACGCACAATTTTTAAGGAATACAAGGAGGAAATTGACCGATTAATTCTGGGTCCAATCAAAGTCTCCATTTTGGGATATGCCGGAGTGGGGAAAACAACCCTTACGCGATTAATTGTCGGAGAAGATGTCAATTTGGAGTATGTGCCAACCATTACTGCCGATATTGCCAATTATGATAAATTGGGCTCCCGAAAGATAGTTTTATGGGATTTTGCGGGACAAATCCAATTTACGGACCTTTGGGACAGTCTTCTCCGTGGCACCCGTATAGTCCTCTTGGTAACTGATTCGACGTATAAGAATGTGCAGGATACCAAAAAAATATTGGAGAAGTTTCTTTCGCGCAGGTATAAGGATGCTGTTATTATTGGAATTGCGAATAAACAAGATTTACCAAACCGCCTAACCCCTCCCTTTATCACCAAAATCCTCAATATTCCCACATATTCGATGATCGGCATAAATCCAGATTACCGGATCGTCATCCATGAAATAATTAAGAAATTGATTGAAACTGTCAATCAAAAAGACGGATTATTGGCAGCTTAAGACCTCTGGAAAAAAACTCTAAACAATAACTCTGGTAAAAAACTCTAAACAATACTCCAGAAAAATCCTCTGGATAAAAACTCTTGAAGATGGTAAATCCCTATGATATTTGAACAAGAACCAATTTATTTTGAAAATAAGGGTGGAATTGATGTGTTATTCTTACCCGCATTGACACCTGCGATGGAATCTATGCTCAATCCCCTTATTCCCCCAACCTCCGGATTACGCATGAAAATTTATGAAGAGCGGGAAAATTCCCAGTATTTTATGCCCAAGGAAAAACAATTTCTCTTCTTTCGTGCCTTTCGTGCCATTAGTGAAGTGGCCAAGGAACAAATTTCCAAATCACGGCCTGGCGTGCTCTTGGTCTCCGATGACCGCCCGTCTTCCAGTTATTTGGTGGAAATTTTCGCTAAAATTTTGGCTTACGACGGTTATCAGATCTATTTCCAAACTCCCGCAGATCCCCTCGCTATCGAGACAGTGAAAACCGATCCCTATTATTCTCGAATGGGTACCCCTCATGCCAGTGCCAGTGTCGTATTATTCGATGAGGTGGATTTGGTGATTGTTATTACTGCCAGTCATAACGAAATTGACTGGAACGGAATTAAAATCTATATCGAACGCTCAATCCCCATCAGTGGGAAAGTGATGAAGGCAATTTCTGAGAAAAGTTTGACCTACACAGAAATTCTTGGAAAAATTGATTTTCAGGTTGGATATCTGGATGCCAACGCCAGAAATAACGAATATATCTTGAATATATTGCAGGAAATTATGGATCTGTCAATTCTAAAAGGAAAAAAGGTCTTACTTTGGCCATATATGGGCCTTGCACCCGAATTGCAGGATCTCTTCAGCCGAGTCGGTATGGATGTGATTGTTGTGCCCGAGGATATGGAACCCCCGAATCCAACGGTGAATATCGACCTTCCAAAATTGACTGATTTAATGCGAAAACATCAAGTCAGTGTCGCAATTTTACTCGATACAGATCGTGATCGTATTGTTTTTGCCCTTTATCATATGGAAAAGGATGAGATTGAGATATTCCAGCCCAATACATTATACACCGCCATGCATAATATCCTCACCCAAGAATTTGGTATCCCCATCGTTAACGTTCGTACGATTCCCAGCGATCCCCGGGCAGATTCACACGCGCCCTTAACATTTACTACCGGTGTTGGTTATAAACATTTAGGAATGGTATTGAACTCAGCCTTGGGGTATTCTTTGGAGACCGAGCAATTTCAAACCGGTATTTTGTATTTACAAACCCCCGAAGGCTATCGAAAATGCACTTCCCCACTTGAGATTCAGACCGCTTTTGCGACACTTCCTCCAACCATCACGAAGGTGTTCGTGGGGCTATGGGAAGAATCTGGCGGGCATACTTTCAATATTTTGGATATCATACGAGATCCCTCAAACTCCGATGCCGAATCCCAAAATTCTTTGATAACTCTTAGACCACGTTTCCCTCCGATCGGAGACAAATATCCTGCAGAGGCTTTGCTCATCCTAACTGCGTTAATTGAATCGGGATATAATTTTCATGACTATGTCGATGCCAACATAGCAGGCACCAGAGCCATGATTCAAGCGGATGATGCCCGCAAATTACGAATCGTGGAACACTTCACATCTCAACTGGGGCAGACATTTCCAGTAGGCGATGAATTGTTTCAAATCTCCAGTTTTGAGCAAATTAATGGCACAACTGCAATTATCCACCTTTACAATACCGATACAAAAACCGATGTCTATTTTCGCCCATCGGGAACAGGCCCCGGGGTGAGAATCTATATATTTGGCCCCAAATCTAAAATTGATAGGTATTTATCGCTCATTCAGAACAAAATTGATAAACTGATAAACTGATTACATGAATCCGTAATTCAATCCTATATCGCTTTTTTTTCTCTACATTATTTTGGGATCTTTATTTTCTTGCTTCCCAACCTTTCTTAGATAGACAAAATACTCCAAGTTCTTCGCTATGTATCAATAATTATGTATATCCTTAAGAGAAACTAATAAATTTGCAGACAGTGTTTTGTAAAACAACAAAGTAAAGGGAAAGAAAATTACATTCATAAAGATGAACGATTATTAGAAGAGAAGAAAAAACATGAGTTTTCAAGTTAATCTTCGGTATGGTGAGTGACATTATTGTTTTTATTTAATTTCTTCCATTGTCAGACTCTTTACTCCCTCATATCCTTCATA
>JABCSI010000030.1 GCA_018238965.1 Promethearchaeota archaeon | reverse complement strand
GTTATACATATAACCTGGTGGTGTTTCGACACGTCTTTCAGCTTTTTTCCCACGACCTCTGCCGCCGCCCCGCCTATTCCGCTGTCCACCTCATCGAACACAACCGTACCAACCGATCCGCTGCCGGCCAGCACTTTTTTCATGGCAAGTATTATTCTGGACAGTTCCTTCTTTGCTCGATATTTAACTAAGAATATCCAGGATGGTAAAAGTTTTCCAGTTAATCTTGCTAAGGTCGGAAATTTTCAGTATCTTAAATATTTTCAAAATTTTGAGGATATGATGAGAACGCCTACTCTTTTCACATTGAAGAACAATGCAAACTTTAAACAAATTTTCCAGCCTTATCAGAATGATTTATTGGTACGTCTTGGTCTAAACATGTTTCGTGCAAGTAAATTATTTTGTAATGTAGAGGGAACAAGGTCGCCATCCAACCCATTAAAGGTAGGGGCAAACCCTATTGATGTTTTGAACCTTCTAAAGATTACAAGTCTGGAGACGAAAAGTCATAAAAATATGCAGAATCTGCTAACACAATTATATGGTGCTGCAACGCGTTTTTCTGATGCCCAGTATTACTCCAAAGAGAAATTTCTGGCAATATTTTGCTCAAAGACTTTTAGAAGTAAGGACGGAGTCCTCGCAATTGATTGGTTAACGCAACCATCGCCATTTTCAACACCTGAAGTTCCTTATTCTAATTGGGATTACATTAGGAATGTTCTAATAAAACAAGATAATTGGAGGGGTTATGAAGGTACCGTAAGTAATTACCTGAATGATAATTTTGAAACAGGGATGACATTACAAGAATTTGCTTTTGGTCTATCCCGTTTGGATTCAGCCACAATTGTTCGTTTGGAAGATACCATTGGAAAACTACGAAGAATTTTCAATGCTTTCTCATCGAAAACAATATACCATAGACCTGGCCAGACAGTTTCAAATCGCCAATTGGTTAATCTGGAACGATTTTTACAAGAATTCGCTCATAATTTATATAATGTAGAAGATCTCGAAATCTTTGCAAGTGAAAATCGCGATTATTTGAATGGCGATAATCAGCTAACCGATAAAGTACTTGAAATTTTAGATGGTATTGAACGAGAATTTATTGCGGCCTTCCATGGTTCTGATGCAGAATATCAAAATTGGATATCTGAAATATCCGATCAATGGCTTGATTCGACCTTGCACTTAGATGGAACTTACCTCAGTCTATCATCTTATATACAGTCTTTCGATCATTATATATCTGTCCTCAAATTTGTGAATTACCACATTACTACAGCTACTGGATCGTATACTATATATTCTCATAATACTTTTGAGCTCGAGTCAATAAAAGCATGGGAGCCCATGTTCGAATGTTTGAACAATATGTATGCCGACGCTACATTTAATCGTTTCCCCCATGAACATAAGTACTACGATGGTAGAGTTTATAAATTGGATCAAGCCTATCGTTTTGAGATCGATTCGCGAGGATTTATGGCCGAAAACTTAGGAGGTGGTGATGCGATCAGCTCAGATGGGAGAAATCGAGCAGAAAATTATCAAATTGCTGCTAAGAGCCACCTTATGAATGGATGGGCAGTTATTCATAATTGTCTCAGACCAACGATATTCCAATTTTACGATGATTTAATTGATTCTCCCGATGGTACATGGCATGGACTTGAGGTTTCTATTGGGAAATCTACTCCATTACTGCGAGAAGAATGGCAAAATCCTATAGCCACCGCCATTACTGCTGGGAAAAATTTGCCAACACCTATGGCTTTCCATGACGTGATTCGATACATCACTTGTAACCGCCCCATTGTCAATGATTTTCCATTGGCCTCCCAAGCATGGAAAGATGCGATGGGAACTACCACCTATGCACAATATTTTGGTATTTCGTCTCTAGCTGCCCTCGATATCCAAGAACGATTTGGGCTTAATACACAAAATGCCAATTCCTTAGCTCCATTGCCCTCTATTATAGAAACTATTGATGATGTGGACTATTTCGATCCAACAGGATTTGCATTTTCCGAAAAAGTTTACCCCCACACGACTCGGTATTTTCTGGAAGATTGGTGGCGGAACTATTACAATAGTAACGATGATACCTTAGGAAGGTCATTTTATGATTTCCTCGGCTATAGGCCAGTAGGGCAATCAAATACTTGTAATTAGCTTGAAACCAAATTTAAATCAAACTTTGATTAACCTGCGGAACGGACGAGTTTATTCCGCTTTTTTTTTCTCATCTTTTATTTAATGGATTAAAATTAAATCTTATTTCATCCCTACTTGCCATTATTTTCGAATCTTGAATTTGAAATATCTCGGAGTTTTCTTTAAATATTCCCGGTAGGGATCTCCATATTTATTTGCCAGAAATTTTTCTTCTTGTAAAATTGTCCAATGAAGGTTGATAATTGTATAAATGAAATATCCTAGGAAGATATAGCTCCAGAGCGAATTTAAACCACTAATTAACGTTAATCCACCCATAAAAATGATCCAACCGATGTAATTGGGATTTCTCGAAAATTCATGAATTTTCAATGTTACAAGACCCGATGACTGGGAAAATGAATAAAATGCTATTCCGACGAATACTAACCCAACAACAACCACAAATAGTCCAATATAAAACAATATGCCAATATAGATTGGAACAAAAAGGCTGACTATTAGCCCCCCAAAGATCCAAATTAATGATGGTATAAGCACATCCTTATGTGCTAATAGCTCAGGATCTTCAAAAGGTTCTCCACGTTTTTTTTCTGCCCACATTCGAAAGGGATAGGCAAAAACATATCCACCGACATAAAATAGCCATAGATTCAGAAATGCGATCATTTTTTAACTCAATTAACCATTTAATCAACTTATCATAAAAATTTAATCATTTTTTATACTTTCAAGCTTGTATGGGCAATTTACCACTCAGAATAATGATGATGATTGAATTTTCTCGTTTTAATTGTCAATTTGAGGAAGAGAATGACTCTTCCACCCTTAATGCTCAATTTTTGAAAATGCCTAATTCCCAAATCCTAAGCAATTTTAGGCAACCTCGACCAAGGATCTATTAACATAAATTTCAACATTGGCCAATTTATTTAATGCTGAAATGGAAAAATAGTGAAACGATCAATGGAAACAGAAGAGCAAGAGAATCAAGATAATCAAGAAGAACAACTATCACAGCGTGATATAGTTAAGATGTATTCCAAATACGTGTGCAAGCCCAAAGCCGACTTCTTCAAGAATTTGGGTCTGGGATTGGTTCAGGGAAAACGCAAAGGAATATACCTATATACCCACGCGGGGCTTCGGAAAAAGGATCCACCCCTGGAACTTATCAATTGTCGAACAAGCGGAGGTGTGTTTAATCTCGGGCATCAAAATCCACAAATGATCCAAGCACTCCAGGAAGGAATCGAAATGGGGTTGGATATCGGGGATCATCACCTGGTCAGTAAACAGCGCGCCCTTTTGGCACGGGATCTGGCCGAGTTACTTCCCGGGAATATCTCCAAAACCCAATATTGCGTGGGGGGAGGGGAGGCAATCGACTTGGCCTTGAAGTTGGCTCGTGCTTTTACCCATCGGAAAAAAATTATCTCGGCCAAGCGAAGTTATCACGGGGTGACCGGTCTAGCAATGTCTGCCGGTAATGAACGGTTCAGCGCACCTTTTGATTGGGACCATGATTCCACCACCTCAGAATTCCAGAAAGTGCCATTTGGGGATACTCAAGCGATCGTGGATGCCATAGATGATCAAACCGCGGCAGTGATTCTCGAAACAATCCCGGCAACCGGCGGAATTTTAATTGCGCCCAAGGGATATTTTACCGCTATAAGGAAAAAATGCGACGAAGTTGGCGCCCTCTATATTGCCGATGAAGTGCAGGCGGGACTAGGCCGATCAGGAGAGATGTGGGGTATTTACGGTGGAATCCATTCTGACGAACTTATTGTTCCCGACTTAATTGTTTTAGGAAAGGGGATGAGCGCGGGGATCTATCCCATGGCCACCTGTTCCTATCGCCCCGAAATAGAGTCTGTGTTTAAGGCCGATCCCTTCATCCATATTTCTACAACGGGGGGTTCGGAATTGGGTTGCTATGTCACCCGAAAAATGCTCCGGATTATTTCCCAGCCCGAATTTTTGGAAAACGTGCTTGCCCGTGGGAAACAATTGGAACAGGGGTTACTTCAACTTAAGGCATTGCGACCAGATATCATTACCAAAATTCGTGGGCGGGGACTCATGTGGGCGATTGAATTTATTGCCGATAAATTTGGATTGGGGTATACCCTCTATATGATCCAAAATGGTGTTTTTGCGGATAATTGCGGGAATAACGAGAAAACCGTTAAACTAATGCCTCCACTAAACGTGACCGAGGCGGACATAACCGAAATTTTGCGAAGGTTAACCATCGCCCTCGAAAAGATTCCGAAAATTTCTTCAGTCGCGGAGGATTCACAATGAGCATGAAGGGAAAATTGGGGCCGTACCTAACCAAAATCCGGAACGAATCCGGGGAATACGAAATTCTCCAACTGCTTGAGCAATCTATCGACACCTCCAATCCCGAGAAGGGCGAAGTGCCCATCAAACTCTTGGGCTATGGGGAAATCAGTATAGTATTCGAAATTCTATCCAAGGATTTGCAGGGTTTGGCCTTCAAACGTCTGCCACTATTTGAGGATAAGGCCCAAGTGGAGAGGCATATCCAAGCCTATCTCGAGTATCACCAATTATTAACGGAAAAAATTGGCTTATCCATTCCTCCCCAGGATACGGCGTGGGTTTATATGAACGAAAAAAAATCAAAAATCGCGCTCTACTGTATCCAGGACAAAATACCCTCCGAGACAGTCATAAATAGGCTATTGCCTACCATCACTTTTGACCAGTTGGCCCCAATATTGGAAAAAATTCTGGAGGAATTGAAGAAAGTATGGGATTTCAACCGAACAAATACCGATGATCTCGAAATTTGTATCGACGGGCAAATTTCCAATTGGGCATTAATTTCTGATGCAAAATCTAAAGATGGAATACCAATTCCTACCGGGGTAACCTATATCGATACCAGCACCCCCCTATATCGAAAATCGGGTGAAGAGGTCATGGAAATTGGACTATTTATGAAACCCGCGCCGAGTTTTCTCCGCTGGATGTTGAAGGATCTGGCGCAGGAGGTTGTGGATCGCTATTACAGCATCCGGGATGTGCTCACAGACATCATTGCCAATTTCTATAAAGAACAACGCCCGGATTTAATCCCCGCCTTGATCGAATATGTGAATCAATTTTTGGCTACCCGTATGTCCGACTATGACATTGAGCCGCTGAACGAAAAGGAAATTGCCAAGTACTACAAACATGATAAATTCATTTGGGTTTTGTATATGAATCTACGGCGCTTTGATCGGTTTTTGAAAACCAAACTCTTTCGGCAGAAGTATGATTTCTATTTACCCGGGAAAATCAAGCGATAGGGAGAGATAGGATTCTCCTTCGGGATTTCAACTCCTTAGATCTTTTTTAGAATGTTTTTCCGCTTTTTTTCACTCCCCTTCTCTTTTAAAACCGCTCGCATTACATATCAATATCTTGAAATATATGAATTTGTTTATGATAAATATGCAAGATTTAGATAGAATAGAATTAAATCCAGAAATTTGTCGAGGAAAACCGATCGTTAAAGGAACACGAATAACAATCGACTTCATTCTAGAATTATTGGCTCAAGGCTGGACCTATTCAGAAATCTGTGATGAGTATTCAATAACCACTTCAGATATTCTTGCGGTACTTGAATATACACGGAATCTTAATAAAGAAGGATCAAATATTTCCAATTAAATCGCCGGAAAATTGTTGAATTCCATGTTGGATAACTTTGGGAATTTTACAATTTACAATTCAAAACCTTGTTGTAATTCGTACTTTTTCTGAGCCGTTAGAAAGACATCAAATTCCTCTTGAGTAAATAATGAAAAAATTACGTGGTTAATCGAGCCTTTGCTATTCATTAAATATTTTGTAACGCAGTCTAAGGCAATCGGGGAAGCCTTTTCGAGGGGATAGCAATATGCCCCTGTTGAGATGGCCGGGAACCCAATACTGAACAGTTTGTATTCTTCTGCGAGAGATAATGAGTTGGTATAGCATTGCCGCAATCGTTCTTCTGGCTTTGGGTCATGATGATATTTTGGTCCAACTGTGTGGATGACGTATTTCGCTTTTAGATTCCCACCACTTGTAATAGCTGCCTCCCCTACAGGAAATCCGTGTAGATATTGTGGCAAATTTCTGATTTTTTGGCATTCTTCTCGGATAATTGGACCACCCCTTCTATGAACTGCCATATCCACACCATTTCCACCCAATAACGTCGAGTTTGCAGCATTCGCAATAACATCAGTATCTAATAGCGTGACATCTCCTAAATGACAGGTGATAATTTTTCCATAGGATAGTTTCGTCGAATAATCGGTTGCTATTGACATCTACTTTTCTCTTATTCAAACTTCAATTTAAAAATTATTCTTCTTGCATTCAATAATTCAACATACGCAGAGATTTCTGATAATACAGATGATACTGACGATGTGGATTGTTGAAATAAATCGATCGGTCAAAAAAATTATCGATGACTGGTTGAAAAAGGATATCACGGGTTAAACGAATTTAGTAGAAGAATAACCACATTGTCCCAAACCTTTATACTTTATCCAAATTATAACCAAGTAATGGCCGACGAGCAATTGAATCCCTCAACGATCGATACCAAAATCCCAATCCCCGATTCAAATTCAAATCAAAGATATCTTTTGGGGACTTTATTTCTTCTCATCACCACGATTTTGTGGGGTTCAACCTTCACGATTACAAATCAATTAACTCAGATTATTCCACCGATGTTCTATATGGGTATACGGTATTTGATTGGCTTTTTAGCGTTTCTCCCCTTCTTTCGACACTTTAAAACCATGACTGCAAAAACTTGGAAAATAACACTAATCGCCAGCTTTTTGCTGTGGACTTCGTTCATGCTGCAAACCATCGGAATAAAATTAACGACCGCAGCCAAATCGGCCTTTATTACCGGATTAAATGTGATAATGATACCGATCTTCGCAGCAATAATTTATCGACAAAAAGTAAGACCAATTATTTGGCTAAGCACAATTTTGGCTCTATTCGGCATTTCCCTTATGTCTTTTGCAGGTCTTGATAATATTGCCCTTGGAGATATCTTGGTTTTAATTTGTGATGTTTTTTATGCTCTATATATTTTGTATCTTGAACGTGTATTACCTAAAGTTAATATAATTGCCTTTTCTGCCTTCCAATTACTATTTTTATCCCTTGCCTCGTTTTTGGTATCGCTTATATTCGAAAATCCCACAGATTCCATCTTTAGCCAACTTGATCAAATCTTTTCTATCCAAAACATCGTGCTATTATTGTATATGGGGCTAATTGCAACTTCATTTGCGACTATTATCCAAATGCATGGACAACATAGAGTTCCTGCTACCCGTGCTGCCCTGATTTATGCACTCGAACCCATATTTGGGGCATTGTTTGCGGTAATTTTAGGGAATGAAATCCTAGGTTGGCAAACTCTTGTAGGAGGGATTTTAATCGTTGGGGGAATATTTCTCTCCATTGAACGAAACTCCAAGGATACCGAAAATAAAGAACTAAAGGAACTATTGGATAAAGAAGAACTGAAGAATTGAAGAATAGAAATACTAAAAGAACTAAAAAAACTAGAAAAACTAGAAAAACTAGAAAAACAAGAAAAATCGTTAGAAATTTAGTTCTTGTATTGCTCTAAGAATGGTTTAGCCCCCTCCGGTATCGGAGAAATATAGGGATTATCTTTTCGGTGTTTTTGGAATTCTTCTTTTGCTTCTTTGACTAAGTTTGGCTTGGTGAAGAAATCGATAGCGCTCGATGCGAGAACTTTTGCGGCAAATATCATTCCTTTGTGACCAATTCCCATCCCTCCTTGAGCCACCGTCTGCCATGAATGTCCGGGGGTCCCCATTGCCGCACAGGTAGTGGTAAATTGGCTAAGTGGTACGACCCAGCTTACATCCCCCACATCCGTCGAGCCGGGGATCGTAATCGATGATTCCTTATACGGCATAATATCTCCGATTAATGCTTGATCCTTCCGTTGCTTTAGAAATTCAACAACTTCGGGACCTAATATTCCGAGTAAATCAAGAACGTCCGCTTTTGGAAATGTTTTTTTTATTTCCTCTGCGAATTTGTGTTCTTCTGCATTAAACTCGATAGGACCAAATTCTTTCAATTTTTTAAGAAAAACTCGTTCAATAGTTCTATTGGGAAGCAGATTGGACATACCGGCAGCAAATTTAACTTCAAAGGTGGTTTCGGTCATCAATGCGGCGCCCTCCGCCACTTTCAAAACACGTTTGTAGAGTTCATGAACTTTTTCCGTAGTTGGACCTCGAACGATATAGTAGGATTCTGCTTCAGCAGGAACTATATTGGGCGCTTGTCCTCCGTTGGTAATGATATAATGGATGCGTGCATCAGGAATCATATGTTCTCGTAAGTAATTCGTTCCAACATTCATCAGTTCCACAGCATCGAGGGCACTTCTACCATTATAGGGATCAGCTGCGGCGTGAGCGGTGCGTCCATGAAATTTAAAATATACCATAGTATTTGCCATGCAATTCATGGTCCAAATGGCATTGAAGCTATCGGGATGCCAACATAACGCTATATCGACATCGTTAAATAACCCTGCCTTGACCATAAATGTTTTTCCCGCCCCTCCCTCTTCAGCAGGACAACCATAATATCGGAGTGTACCTGAAATCTCTCCCCTTTTCATTGCTTCTTTAACCGCAATACATGCATTCAACCCTGCTACTCCTAATAAATTATGCCCACAGGCATGCCCATGTTCACGTGTTTCTATTTTCTTCTTATACGGTACTTTATCCTGAGACAATCCTGGGAGGGCATCGTATTCTCCCAATATGGCGATGATAGGATCTCCCGATCCATAAGACGCAATGAATGCAGTGGGAATTTCTGCCACTCCTCTCTCAACAGTAAAACCCTCTTCTTCCAGTTTTCCGGCCAAAAATTGCGCCGATTGAAATTCTATGAAATTAATCTCGGAGAAGTCCCAGATTTTATCGCTAATTTCAATGTACTTCGCTTTATTTTCCTCAATCCAGTTATTGATATCCATACTTAGGAACCTTGTTTTTTCGTTTAAAAAAATTGTGAAATGGAGAAATTTTGAATAATTATCCATAAATGGAACCTTAATAACGCATATGTTTTATAAATGACATATTCCTACTAATATTTGGTGTAATCACCACTCGGAGAGAAAATTATGAAAATTATCAAATATGATTCTGACGCACGGTTGACGGATATGATCAATATTTTTGAGGCTTCCCGGAAGAAATTTTTCCCAAAAGCACCCGTAATGGATGAGGAAGATCTCAAACTCTTTTTAAAATCGTATTGGTCGAAAACTGTGCTTAAGCGCGATGTATTATGTGTAGTCACCGATGAGGGAAAAATGATTGGGGTTGTGGGACTTTATAAACCTGCAACGGGGGATAATTGGTTCCCATTAATGAGTATTTACCCTGAATTTGAAACGGTTGAATTGTGGGACGAGATGATCACGGCGATTTTGAATTTAGCAAAAGAACAAAACGCTCCAAATCTACATTTTCGAGCATCGAAAGTGAGGCCTAGTATGACTCAAGCATTATTGAAGCGAAATATCATACCCGACCACTATATCTATTCACTTCATTTGGAGAATTTTGAAAACATACCCGAAATTTCGATTCCACAAGGAATTACAATCGAATCCACTCCCACGATTAAGGGTAAAAATCAATATATCTCAGTGATGAATGAAGCTTATAAAGACATTGAAGAATGGATGCCTGATACTGAAGAGAATCTTAGGGAAGGGGAAGTCTTGGCTAAAAAACGAAATTTCGATATGACATATTATTTGGCATATGAAGGGAAAACAATGGTAGGGGCTTGTTATGTTACGGATCATCCCAAAGATACCTCCAATCGATTGATACAAGGACTCGGCGTTCAACCAAAACATCGAAAGAAAGGAATTGGTGAAGCGTTGATGTTTACAGCACTGAAGGATTTGAAGGCAAAAGGTCGGAAAGACGTGAAGTGGTTTGTGTCCGGAAAAGATGCTTCGGATATTAAATTACCAACGAAATTCGGGTTTCAGGAGATACCTAAACAAACCACTGTGGTTTACGAGTTTAAATCTGAAAATATGTAAAAATGAGTAATTCTCACCGCATCTATTCGATAGATGATATAAACTATCGGTTAGTGAATTTTTTTCCTTATTTGTTCTTCCTCTATTTCAACCCTTCTGCATCCGCTGTAGTAGTGCAGTCATAACCAAAGGAAATCCAATGGTGCTATCGACCCACACTGATTGGTGAGTGGCATCAACAGCGTATTTTCCCCACGAAATACTTTCGGATATGGTGCAACCCGATAATCCACCATCATATTGGGTGGCGGTATGAAACCGGACGCTGAAATTAAAACCATCGTACGCGCGATCATCGACATTTTCGCGCATTTGATCTAAATACGGGAAGATCTGCTGAGCCCAATTTCGGGGGACCCCTCCTCCTAAAATTATTGAACCACATTGATCGTGGGCTTTAATAAAATCTGCATATATCGGTATATCACCGAGTTCATCAAGAATCAACCGATAATCATGCCTTTTTCGGAATTTCATCAAATTCAAACCAAATTCCGAATCTGAAAACGCCCCACAAAAAATAGGTACGTTTCGGGTGGCTGCCACGGAGATAAAGCTTCGGCCGGGCAATCGGGATCCAAGAAATTCCAAAAATTCCGATGGCGTATAATGGTACTCTTTTCCAGGAGTATGGTGATCTTGAATAATTTTCAATAATTCCGTTTCGGCATATTGATAGCCGTCTTCGGGAAGAAAAGTGTCATAGATTCGATTAATGCGGTGATGATACAAGTCCCGATCATCAACTTTCTCCGAGCCTACGTAGTGTCCTTGTTGTTCGGGATGGGGATCAAACACATTGACAATTGAATGAATTAAATTCGCGCCGGTTGTGACAATAACATCGAAGATTCCATGTTCAATCCCTTGATTGATGATTTCTTCCATTCCTGCAGGAATCAGGGCTCCGGAAAGTGTTAGAACTTTTAAGCAATTGGGAGTTTTGACCATATTGGATAGTACTTCCAAGGCGTTACCCAGATTTCTCCCCTGGAAGGAACAACCTTGCATTGCTTTCAAGGCATCTTCAACCGTTGTGATCTTTGTTGGATCATAAGGCCGGATTTTTGCATGTAAATAGTCTTCTTTCCGCATTGTGATGATTCCTTTATTAGTGGATAGAGATGTATAAAAAATATAGCAAATTTTAGGATAAAAAGTAATATTGGGTTTAAATTATGAATACTGCTACTGAAATGACCGTTGTATATTCCCCATCATTTTCCACTACTCCCATTTGGGTGTAGGAAATAGTGTTCACAATTTTATCGCTCATCCTAAATATTTCACGCCGTGTATCATAATCCTCATCGGGGTCAAAAGGGATTCCTAAAGTGGAAGCAAGCATACTCGCTGCGAGATCTTCGGTAAAATCACCGGCAACTTCCTCATCTTGTCCAAAAGAATGATGTTCACTTAGATATCCATAGTGATTTTCATCTTTGGGTTGAGCTACTCCAATGGATGCAAAAATTGAGCGATTTTTCTCATTGGAACTATGACGGGCCAATACAACAAAGACAATTTGACCTGGGCTTAGTTTGGAAAATCCCTCTTCGGGGGAAATCTCTTTACAATTTGGAGGAATAATTGAAGAGACTTGAACCAGATTCAGTGCAGATATTCCTGCTTTTCTGAGCGCTGCTTCAAAGGATTGGAGTTCGTTTTTTGCCCGTCCAATTCCTTTTGTAAAAAATACATACCGAGGTATCATTGTTTTTGTATTTAGTTTCTTCCAAAAAAAGCTTTTACCTTTCTTAATATCTTTACTCAATCCAATCAGAGAGCTCTCGTTATATTCCTATATCTTTAGCACAAATTTCGGATGCATCTTGAGCTCAACCTTCCCCAGTGCCAAATCTTCTATTTTATTAATTATCTTCTTCCCACGATAGAGAAATTGGGTTTCGGCGACATCGGAAAATATTGTGATGGCATCTTCATTTTTCTGTTCACAAATGAAGTATCGGTCGTTTTCAATGACCAAAACATCCTTCACACGATTTATGTGGGGCAATTTATAGCCTCCTCCATGAGGAAGCGCATTAAAGTCCTTCAAATGGGGTAGCACTTCCAATTTTTCCGCGCGATTTAGAAATCCCACATCATCAATTTGGTCATCGGTTAAATTCGGCAGCGCTGTCACTAAATACATGGGTAGATCGCTACGCAAGGCTACTGGAAACAATTTTTTTGGATTTTCGGTAATGTGCTGGGCACCTAAGAGCATTTCCCCCATAGAGAGGAGTCCTTGATGCATAGGATTACTTATTTCCTTAAACTTTCCGAAAACCATTTCCGCTGCCTTTCTCCGCTTTTCTGCGGCATACCATTTAGCGTACATAAAAAATTTGAAATAGTCTTTGGCATTTGTGCCATCCAGATAGAAGATATCCCCAAACTGTGTTGTCATTGACTTACACATATCCATTAATTCAGGTGATTTGTCGTAGTAGAGTCCTGGGCCCTTTTCTGTCACTTTTCGTAGTTCTGGAACTGACCCGTGAATAACAAACATATAAGGAGGATATTTTTCGTGATTTTCCCCCTTTTGATCTACCTCTAATACATCAATAAAATGATTTCCCTTTTTAAAATCCCATTGTATAGGGATATTGTCGATAAAAATTTCTTTTTGGAGAATTTGATTTATATTGGTAATTATTTCGCTTGGTTCAGGTAGTTCTTGAATACCACCTACAAGCATACCACATCCATTCGGCTTCACATCAACAAATATAAGCGAATCTTTCTTACTTCCCCATGTAAGTTTTCCACCATAGCCATATCCCGATTGCCACCGCCTTACATTGCGGGAAATCGTTTCGTCCGGTGTTGAAATGAAAGTCCCATTCGGATCCATCCCTAGTTCTTCTTGAGCATGGTGAATTTTCCCCAATCCGTAACGAAAATTTGATTTACAGAGAGATGCTGCTCCATCATCCACCCCCAAAGAAAAATAATGGCGCTTTGCACGAAGTAAGGCGTCTTCTCTCGGGAGCTCCGCAATATTGTTTCCCATTAAAAAAATTTTAAACAATATCTCCTAATAAACATTTGGATCGACTCCATCTAGGATTCTGCAAGGATAACCCAATAGGCTATCTTTTTCAATCCAATCCTCAATTCTCTCTTCTTTTCTTCCATTATATCCATAAATTTCGAAGATGAGAAAGGGAAGGGTCTAATTTTACCAGATATGTTGTTCAGTTTCCACATTTTTGAGTAAATACATTGAATTGTCTAAAAAAGGTTATTTATTAAGGATTAGAAAACCAATATGACTTGATAATTTTCTGAAGGTTAAAATCATGGTATTTATTCGCAAACTAACTCCCACCGAGACATCCATAATACTCAAACTGCAGGAATTTGTGAAAGCAGCCCATGCCGAAAGTAATTCCCACGACTACGCCCATGTTTTGAGTGTTTGCCGTTATGCCATTCAAATAGGAAAAGCAATTCCTGAAGATGTTGATCCATTTATTCTCAGTGCCGGAGCTCTCCTCCACGATATAGGAAAGACCAATTCGGTATTCGCCCATATCCATGGTCTTTTTGGGGGATCCCTGGCGGAAGAATTCTTGGATGGGCTGAAAATCGATCCCGATATTCGGGATGCGGTTTGTAGGGTTGTTATTAGGCACACACCCACATCTATGATTCCACCGGAAACTCCGGAAGAAAAGGCGGTCTACGATGCAGACACGCTGGATCGACTAGGTTTGATGGGTCTTCTGCGGGGGTTTATCGGAAAAGCCGGCGCAATGGATGTCATCATGACAAAATATATGGAAAAGCGGAAATTGGATTATGAGAAACTCCACTATAAAATAAGTAAGGATATCGGGCTTGAGGGGAAGGAAATGATGAATGCTTTCATCCAAATCATCGAGGATAGGCTGAAAACCCGCATGCATTCAATTAAGGATCTCTTCTCAAAGGAAGGACTCATCAATTCCCATTGATTTACTAATTTAGTGATTTTTTTCTAATACTAATGATAATAATAATAATAATAGTAAAAATAATTAAGATAAAATAATATTTCAGGCTTTTTCCAAGGGCATAATCTGCTGTAGGGCTTTCCGGAAAGGAACTACCGTTTTTGGATCATCAAATAATATGCCATCCACACCATTTTTCACAAAATCCACCATAGCGTCAACAGGTTGTGGGTCATCCAAAAAATGCCATACCAGGGAAAGAACTCCGATCCGATGGCATGTGTCGATAAATTCCTGGAATTTTGGAACCGTAGATTTTAATGATATCATCTTGAATGGTAGCGGTAGTTCTGAAGAATTTGTGATACTGTGAAGTGATTCCAGCGTGAAATCGGCGCATTTTGTAATATTCAGACAAAGGGGAATAGTGGGGCAGAGAGTGTGGGCATCTGTGAGCTCATCCAGAAATCGACCGCTGAATATCACATCTTTTTCACAGTCTAGTTTCCGAACCATTTCTGCAGTTATTTTCCCGCTTCCCTTGCCTTTCAATTCAAGCATCAATTTTGGGGCTCCATGGTGGTGGGTTTTACGGAATTCTAATACATTTTGAAGCGAGGGAAGGGTCCAGTCCCCTACAGGTGACTTGATCAATTTGATTTCCTCACTGGTGAGTTCGGAAAGCTTTTCCTTTCTTCCCATAGTTCGCTCCAGGGTGGCATCGTGTAGAATAAATGGAATTCCATCGCGGGAAAGTTGGACATCACATTCAATGTAGTCCATAATCAATCGTACTGCCTTCATAAAAGCCTCGAAAGTATTTTCCAAGACCCCAACACGAAATCCCCGATGTCCGATAAAAATCATATTTAATCACTCTTTTTTAGATGGAAATTCTTAAAGGTTGCGTCGGTTCCGGTACCCAAAAATATTCCCACTTTTCCTTCCTTTAGATAATAGGCATATCTTTTCGTAAAGGCTTCCTTCTGATTTACCGTCACCGTAAAGATTTCCTCCTCCATTTGTATCGTAATCATATTCCAATCTTTTTCATTGATGGCAATCGTAGCCTTTTTCGATTGTTCATATGCATCACTCCAAAATGGAACGATTCCATGGGAAACTGAAATATGAGCAACATTTTCGGCACTCGCAAGCGGCATAATCCAAACCATTTCAAAATTATCCATATCCTGGGCC
The DNA here is from genome assembly GCA_018238965.1 of Promethearchaeota archaeon. Classification (GTDB taxonomy): domain Archaea; phylum Asgardarchaeota; class Lokiarchaeia; order Sigyniarchaeales; family Promethearchaeaceae; genus Harpocratesius. The sequence continues at coordinate 5,023 of JABCSI010000030.1, read as the reverse complement.
CGAAACACCACACCCATCCATGCCTCTTTATCTGGGATATTTTTTTGGAGGAATTGCATTTCGCATGAAAAAGAGCCTGTTTTTATGAGTGTATCAAACATGTATACTTTACCTTTAACATCATCGAGTGGTATTCCTAAAATTGGATCCACTTCGGCGTTGTATGTGTTATTTTCGACCATTAAAATGTTTTCTCCGAATAAATTCGCCTTTTGGAATAAATCCGTGTTTGTCAAAATCGAAATTTCGTCTAAGTTTATTTCCATATTTTATTTTACACCTTTATGTGATAATAGATCCGTTTTAATATTTGAGCCTTTTCATTTAGGGCTTTGCAATAGATAATATTAAGAGTAAAGACAACCCGATTTTGAAGAAAATGAAATTGGGTCATGAATGAAAGGACTGAAAAAGGTTACATTAAAAAAAGTGGAATAATAAAAAAAATGTATCACAGAATGCGCACTTATTGAGCTGCGGTAATGTCTGCCGCGGTCACTCGTTTACGTTTGTCCGCTTTCACCAATTTAATGGCGGCTTTGGTGATTTTATCACCCTTCATTTCTAGTTGTTCGATGAGCAATACTACTGCGCTCTCTGCTACTAAAATTGCTCCTTCAGACTTCATCAATCGTCGAATAGGGGCTTTCGCAATGTAGCCACCGCGCTTGCCGGTTGCTTTCTTTGCTGGTTTCTTCTTTGCTGCTTTCTTTGCCATAATAATCTACCAAATAGTTTGTTAAATCCTCCGAGGAGAAAACATAAAAGTAAAACAAAGTTTTACTCTTAAAAAAACTAACGCACTCTTCTAATTTAAATGTTATCTAGCTTCGGAAGAAATCTCGTTGATTCAAACATCGATCCTAAAAATATGACCGACAATTCACGACAATTGATCTTCGAAGATTGGACATGATTTTGTTTTATCGACTCTCCTATCAAAAAATGAAATCTTTAGCTTAAATTTTTCCCCAATCCTCATCACGGTGAAATTAATGCCGATCCGAAGACATGATCACAAAGGCTATATGGAAAAAAACCAAAAGGATCATGATTTGAAGATGACCGACTATTCCTTGATCTATAATCCCACTGCAGCGGCAGGAAAAGTGCGTAAGCGTAAGGAATTTGATTTCGCTTTAAAAACATTAGATAATTTGGGTGTTTCATACAATTTGGTGAAAACCGAGCATTTTGCCCATGCAATCACCTTAGCAGAACAAGCGGCAAAAGATGGATTTCGGGTCATTGGTGCGGGCGGGGATGGTACTTGCAACGAAGTACTTAATGGTGTAATCCGCTCAAATTCAAAAAATCTACTTGGATTTATTCCCATGGGGACGGGAAACGATATTCCCGGAGCAATTGGTTACCGACCGGATGTCAAACGCGCCTGTGAAATAATTGCCAGCGGGAAGACAGGCAAGGCCGATGTCGGTGTCTCTATCAATGCCGAGGATCAATCAAGGTATTTTTTGGGCATTGGGAGCCAGGGATTCGATGCGGAGGTCACAAAGCGCACAAATGAAGGATCCAAACGACTTTCCGGAACCTGGAATTACATTGCCTCTGTGGTGAAAACCGTGTTTGGATTCAAGAAACGCAAGATCAGGCTGATCCACGATGGAGGAACCTATGAGGGTCTATGTAATTTAATAGCGGTGGGAAATGGTCCTACTTACGGAGGGTGGATGTATATGTGTCCAAGAGCAACTGTAGACGACGGCAAATTTCACATCTCCATGGTGAATATGGGTCGTTTTGAATTACTCTATAAATTTAATACAATGTACAGCAAAACTCTTCACCCAGACCCCCATATTCAAGAATTCATCACCGAAAAAGTGAAAATTGAAATGGTGAATAATGATGATGCCCCCTATATTGGTCAAGTGGATGGTGAAATCATCGGTAATCTACCAATTCGCTATGAATTCCTTCCCGGTGGATATGAATTTATCAAACCGGAGGAAAACGAGGCCGAACAATGGTTTATGCAGAAATACGGGAAGAAATTTTCAGCCTATGTCGAACGCCTACGCAAGGATGGAGTCGATTATTACTAATTGAATAATACTATTGATTATTGATAGTTGAATTGTATTCATAGATCTGGGATATCTGGGTTAGAATGATGGGATTGACGAACAACCAAAAGTGGATGGAGTTGGCGCAAGCGGGACAATCTTCCTATCCCTATGTAGTGAAAAAATCCAAGTTCATTACTTCCGGCACCCCCATCCATTCAATTCAAGAAGCCCGCGATTTTCTTCTTCGCATACAAGCCCAGTATAAAAAAGCCAGTCATCATTGCTATGCCTATCGAATACTAACGCAAGATAACTCGGGTGAAATTACCCAAAAAATCGAGGATGATGGTGAACCCTCGGGGACTGCAGGCAAACCCATTATGTACGTTCTGGAAAAGCAAGGGATTGTCAATACTATGATAATTGTTACGAGATACTTTGGGGGTGCGAAATTGGGGAAGGGCGGGTTAGTGCGCGCCTATTCCAAATCAACTTCCGCAATTATTAAGGCAATAGGTTTGAAAGAATACAAAAAATCGAATTAGGGCATCCATCATTTTAGATCATCAATGAACTGTAAATTTGCTGGAATCGATCTATCTTGTAAAATATCGTTAATTTCTCGTTCTCTTTTCATGTAGATGGGAATATTCTTTAGTTGACCAAGGGCTATCACATAACAATCAGCGATTGCAATACCGAATTCCATTTTTAATTTAGCCGCATTTTCCCGCAGTATTTTTTCTTCATAGATTTTAAATGGTTCTACAAATTCTTGAATGATATGTTTACCTTCTTCAAATCCATGCAAGCGCCCCAAAATATAGAGGAGTTCGGTGACTGTTAATGGACTGATAAAAATATCAGTAGAAGTTCTCTTTTCAAGAATCTGCTTTTTAAATTTCTGTCCCATTGAAGATTTTGCGAGAATTTCCAAAAGCACCCCGGTATCAATTGCGATCGATTTATTTTTCTCTGTACTCATCTTTTTGTCTTTCCTTAACTAGGATTTTTCGTGCTTCACTAATGTCAATTATTCCTTCAAATTTTGCAATATGTGAAATTAAATCTTGTGGTTGATTATGTCGGGAGATTTTATCCAGCAATAACATAATTGCATCATTATATGTTACCCGAACCCCTTGCTTCCTTTCCATTTCATTCATCATCTTGAACAATCGTTTTTGGGCAGTTTTTGAAATTTGAATAGTGGTTGCCATGATTCACTTCACTCTTATAGATACTATAATAATTATAATATTTATAATTAATGAAAAAGAGCTTTGATTTGATAGGAATGGAAGAAAAATTAAATGAAATTATTTTTCAATAAATTCTCTCAAATCCTTTTCAAAATCCGGATGTTCGCCTAAACTATGCCCCGAATCCTTGTATATTTTCAAAATGGAATTTGGGATCTTATCCGCCATGCTTTTCACGCTTTCAACCGTAAAATAGTAATCCTTATCCCCAATCATGATTAAAATGGGCTTTTTTATCTTTGAAAATTGTGCAGATGCATCATGGTATTTCTCTGCATTAAACTCAATAAGAACATCGGAAGAAAATGAGTCGTATTTGGGTAATTTGACTAAGAATGAAACAAGAAATAGGCTAAATTTCGTCAAAGCCTGCTTAATCCTAGATGTTGAAAAAATTACCCCCATCATACTAAATGCCTTTCCTTTTTTCCTTTGACTCAGATATTCTGCAAATTTTCGGTCTAATTCCATACCTTGTGGAGTAATGGTATTCGTTGCTCCCATGATAATCAACCGATCAAAAAGGTGCGGAAACATGGCGGCAAAGTGTTGGGCAATCATCCCGCCATAGGAATGTCCGAGAATAACATCTACTTTATTGTTATAATCCTTTTCAATCATAGTTGCGTAATCCTGTGCCATTTCTTTAGTTGTATAGCCTTCTGTTAAGCCACTTTTGCGGCACAATAGCGTGATAGTATAATCCTCCATAAAAGGAAAGTAACCTTTAGCGAAGGTGGAAAACAGCATACCTCGGGGAAGAACATTGCCCGGACCTCCAAAAAAAACAAGCATCTGTTTTTTTCCAGTACCAAAGCGAATATAAGGAATATTATTCGAAGAAGAATCCTCAATAATTTCAAAATTGACCATAGATTTTCCTCAGCTTCAGATCCTAATAATTTTTATTATAATGAAAAAGTGGTAGGTAAAATTAGAGGCAATAGGGTTGAAAGAATGCTTATTTCGTAATTAAGAATCTTTAAATTCATCGATCTCATTGATTACATCTTTCGTACAATCGGGACAATAGCCGTGGGAGAATGTAATTTCGGAATGCTCCTTGAGGTAATCTTCCAGTTGATTCCAATATCCTTGATCATCTCTAATTTTTTTACATTTTGCACATATCGGTAATAGAGATTTTAATTGCTTATTTTCCTGTATTTTTGCCTTCAACTGCTGCAAATTCTGGTAATTTTCTAAGTTCAAATTAACAAATCGCCCAATCACCATAGATAGAATTAAAAAAGCGAAGAATGGAATTAAAATCTCTCTAAATGCAATAAGGAAGGTATCTCCAAAGAGCATTCGAAGTCCTGTGTGGATTGGAAAATTGAGAATTGCCATGAAAAGTCCCCACTTTAGGCTGATGATACTCATTAGTATCAAGGGAAAGAGAGAAAATGCGGCAAATTGAGATATGATTTCCCTCAAAAAATAATAAAGAATGAGATAAATTAGGTACAGGCACCAATTCACAATGAAAAGCACTTTTTCTTTTTCTTTCATCAACATGAAGAAGGGTTTATCTCTCACGAAGTCTATAGTCTCTTTGAATTTATATACTTTTAGAGATTAAAATCATATTTATAGGATTTTTTTACATTGAAAGAATGGTAGAACAAAATATGTAAGCAACAATTAATATATGGCAATAATAATTGTTGAAACTGCCAGTTTTTTATGCTACTTTCCACATGTCAGCAACAAATTAATATTGGCATACTT
>JABCSI010000240.1 GCA_018238965.1 Promethearchaeota archaeon | reverse complement strand
TTTATTAAACATTTTCAAAGTTTTCTTGTGAGAATAGCCCAATTTGAAGGCGGGCCAATGAACATACAAAATGTCAATAAAATCTATCCCAAGCTTTTTCAGGGATTTCAGTGCAGAACGATACACTAATCGATGATGAAGATGCAGCGGATGAATTTTGGTAGCAATAATGACATCTTTACGGGAAAGAGAGAGTGTTTCAAATGCACGGGTTAGACCTTGACCTACAGCAGCCTCATTTTCATATGCTTGAGCAGTATCTACAAAACGATAGCCCATTTTCAAACCTTCAAAAACGGAATGTTCGGCTTTGGGAGGTTTCAGCATCCAAGTTCCTAAACCGATTGGTGGGAGTTGTAACGGAGGGTGAGAATTCACGTGATTAATATTAGCTCGAAATTATAAAAATGTTTTAACTAATCATCCTTCGACAAAGAAAAGCTTATAATACCTAACCGCACAAAGATGAGTCATGGATTTTCGACTGGTTTTTGATGCAGGATCAAAAATAATAAAATGTGCAATTGCGGATGAAAATCACCAAATTATCCACTGGGAATCAATAGAACCTAAAGTGAATATTACCGAAGATGGATTCGGACGATCGTGGGACGAAAAAATCTACTGGGATCAAGTATTACAGCTTGCAGCAAAAACTATTTCCCTTAGCAAAATCGATCCACAAACCATCCGCTATATCTCGGCATGCTCGATTCGTCCAAGTTGCGTATTTTCAGATGAAAATTTAGATCCTTTATACATTGGGGCAAGTTTTGATATCATTGGGATGGATTATGGAGAAGAAATCGAAGAAAAATTTCAGCAAGAGGCAGGGAAATCTCTTTATAGGAGCTCCGGTCATAATCCTGCATTTCTGATGATTCCTTCCCGCTTGGCCTGGATTCAAGACCACCGAGAACTATTCCAAAGGACAAATCCATCATTCTATTTACCCCTCGAGAGTTGGCTTTTATGTAAATTCGGTGCCGAAATCCATACAAATTATTCCAGTGCTGCCGAATCGGGGTTTTTTGATTTAATTGGGCGCCATTACCCCGATGCATGGTATATCATTTTCAATTTAAAGCCAGATTTTTTCCCTTTTCCGGTTAAGGCTGGTGAGGTGGTTGGAAATGTTGCTAAAGAGATCCAAGAAAGATTGCAGATCCATCCTGATGCAGAGTTAGTAGCGGGATTACCGGATACTCAAGCCGCTCTTTTGGGTGGAAATTGTATAACTCCAAACGACATTGGTGCAGTTATTGGGAGTACAACTCCAGTACAAGCCATTACTCGAGAGCTAGTTCTTGATAAGGAGGAACGAACTTGGTCTAGTTTATTTGCGGTGAAATATCTCCCAATAAATTATATTCTTGAGGCAAATACGGGAATGACAGGCCAAATAATCACATGGGCAGCCAAATTATTTACCAATACATCAAACTCACCTGCAGATTTATCCGTATCGCTACCATCCTCGTCACAATCCTCTTCGTCACAACCACCTTCGTCGATGGAAAATTTCACTGAAAAGAATAAATACGAGAAACTAGAACATAAATTTTCAGAATTTGATCAATGGGAAATGGATACACCCCAAAATCGACTTTCTGACCTAATGGTCATAGCAAATTTAGGGCCCACCCCTTTAGCATCAAGTAGCTCTGAACGCGCACCGGGAGAATTTTATTTTCCTAGTCCTGGAGGAGTGGATGAATTCCAAATTTCGTTAAATCAACTGGTGGGAGCCGCCTATGATAACGTACTATTTGCGGTCACTCGAAATATAGAATATATTCGTGAAATTGGCAACATTGTACCCAAATCCATTGCAATCCTTGGAGGTGTGGCTCAAAATTCCACCTTATGTCAACGGTTTGCGGATTTGAACAATTTTCCTTGTCAATCCCATAGGTCTCCTGAATCATCTTTACACGGTTTGTTGATCTTATGCGATATCGCAGCAGGAAAATATAAAAATGAACAAGATTTGAAAAAATCCACGGATCTCCATCATTTACAACATTACCAAGCACGTCTTGGGATGAATGAAAAGTTACAATTCAAATATAAAAAATGGTTGCGGAAGATCCAGAGATAGTTTCTTTACTCGGATGCATAATCTACAATCGGAAGTGTAAAATAGAATGTTGATCCCTTTCCCACTTCACTGGAGACTCCAAAATTCCCTTGATGCGAATCTATCACTTTCTTTACAATCGCCAGCCCCAATCCCAGACTTTTCTGATCTCGAATATTCTTAAAACTTCCACGAGTAAAATATTTACTAATGTGGGGCAGATCTTCCTTGGGAATCCCTATTCCCTTATCGATCACCTTGGTAGTAATATTTTTAGCAGATTCGGATTCAACCTTCAGCTCGATTGTGGACTGATTGGGTGTAAATTTGAATGCATTGGAGAGTAAATTGTTCAACGCTTGCTCTATACTCATAGGATCGATAGAAACAAAAGCATTGGGAGAAGTATAAGTCAATTTTAATTTAATATTGTATTGTTTGGCTATGATTTGATTCCGAGCTACAATATTCTCCAAAAAATTTTGATAATTAACTGTTTCTGGATGGAAATCTAAGGATCCTTCTTCGACGGTTGCTATATCTAATATGCGATTTATTAAACTGGACATATAATTAGTAGAGTCATTTATCATCGCATAACATTCTTTGGTTTCCTTTGGTGTCAATTTAATTGTAGATTCATGAAGAAGTTCGGCGCAGTTTTGGATAACAGTCAATGGATTTCGCAGATCATGGGAAAGTATCCCCATCATCCGGGTTTTCAGCTTATTCGCTTTCATCAATTCTTGATTAACCATTATCAGAGTTAATTGATCTTCAATAATGTGTCGAAATTGATCCAGCATTTTGATAAAAATATCATTATATGCGTTGGTGACGGAATCTAGCACACAAATAGTACCAAAAAAATCCCCATTGGGCCACCTTAACGGAAATCCAAGATAAGAGATCATATTCAGCTTAACATCAGGATTATGTGCCCAGTTCGGGTCATTCAAAGCATTAGGCACCAAGAGCATTTGACACGAGTTTAGGACTGCGTTACAATATAATCCGGGCAACGCTGCTGTCTCTCCAAGCTCGTACGGATTACCCTCAGAATTACTTGCTAGCAAAACCTCAATTGTGGGCGGATGTACTCGCATGATTAATCCCGTAGGTACTTTCATAATTTGGGAAATAGCATCAATAATTGTTTGCCATTTAGCTAATATATCATCGGGAATGGCAACATCATTCCAAGAATAGGACTGGGCCATAATTTTCACAAAAATTTTTTAGAATGTATATGCAATATATCTTCCCGTTGAACTTCTATAAAAAACTTACTGAACCGTTAAAAAAAAAAAAAATTGTCATACTGTGGATCTAAAGTAGCCTCAAATCGTCTAACAAATCTAATGGGCTTTCCATCCAGTTTGAAAAACTCTAAATAACTTTGACCTCTATGATCTCGCTTCAATTCTTAACGGTTAAGTACCAAAAGGTGAATTCTCAATCATTGGTTCATATCCCGCATGATTTCAAAAATTTCATTTTCAGCTTCTTCCGCTTCTTCGGGTAGAGCATAAATTGTGCCTAGTAACGATGCCTTGTATTGAATCTTGGCTGCAAATTCTACTTGTTGACACACGGTCCATGCATGGGATAAATCACATCCACAACACACATTCCCATGATTCGCAATAAATAATGCATAATTTTCGCCTAAAGCCTTAACTGCATTCATGGCTAATTCGTCAGTCCCAGCCATTCCAAAATCTGCCACTTCACAACCACCAATAAAGGGAATAACTTCATCTACAATTGGTCCAATGGGCATTCGTGCAATAGATAAAGCTGTGGAATATGTAGCATGCGAATGGACAATCGCTTTTATATCGGGACGGGCGCGATAAATCGCTAAATGCACCCGGCGTTCCGATGTGGGATTTCTCTTCCCAAGAATACTTTCTCCGTTTGAATCGACCAAAACCAGATCCCTTGGTTGCATTTCCATGTAATCTACTGAACTGGGTGTGACAATGAAGGCGTCGGTGCCATTTGGTAGCTTCACCCTAGCGGAGACATTTCCTGCGGTTCCCACAATATAATTCTTGCGGATCATTGTTTGGCAAATCTCGATGATCTGGCGGATTTCGGGAAGGTAACGATTGAGTGAAAGTAAAATCCCTCCAAATTCATCAAAGTTATCTTGATATGGAGGTGTGGCAGGGATTGCTGCTTTATTTTGAAGAACTTCCGGATTTACTACATTGGGCGGAATTTTATTTTCCAATATCTGGGCGATGGCATCGACCATAAGCATCGAATGCCTATGATTTGTATCGGCTGTATCCCCACCAATATGCGGGGTTACAATTACATTATCCAACCCTAGAAATTCATTATCTTGGTCAACCGGTTCAACCGAAAATACATCAAGGGCAGCCCCACCAATTCGCTTCTTCTGCAAGGCTTCCAAAAGTGCATTCTCATCAACTATGGATGCCCTGGCCAGATTAATGAACAGCACATGGGGTTTGAATAAACGAATTTGAGTTTCCCCAATCATATTATCTGTTTCATCAATTGGTGGACAATGCAGCGTAATAATATCGGATTGCGAACAAAGGGTATCCAAATCAACCGATTTCCCATTGATTGCACGAAGTTTTGCTTGATTTATATAAGGGTCGAAAACCAACAGTTTTACCTGAAAGGCATATAAAATTTTGGCGACGGCAAACCCGATTCTTCCTAAGCCTATGATTCCGACAGTTTTACCCCGCAGTTCACTTCCCTGAAACATATTATAATATTTGATATAGTCTTCGAAATCATCCACTGCAAATTCTTGGGATTGCTGTACAGTGCGTTCGACCAGATAAAGTTTCCTCGCCAGGCTTAAAATTACACCAATGGTTAATTCAGCCACAGATTGGGTATTTCGGTCCGGTGCAAAGATAACCGGGATCCCCTTGGAATTTGCACTTTGAACATCCACATTATTGGGATCTCCACGTGTGGATCCGATTATTTTTAAATTACTTTGCTCGATTACCCGTGATTTAACGTTGTCACCCTCACAAATGAGAATTTCTGCTCCAATTTCCTGGAGTCTGTTCAGGAGAGTCTCATCGTTAAAATATAAATTACGGGTAGTTCGCCAGCTTTCATAAACTATCTCATCCTGCAAGATGTTTCCTAGTTTCTTGAGTGCCGAGGGGGAGAACTCAGCAGTAATGTACGCTTTCATGCATTTCACCTTCTTGATTATTTAATACACTTTTTTAAAACTTAAAACATCAATTTACGAAGTTTCAACATATTCTTCATTTCACCCTTAACTTCAAGACTCCCACTGGAATAGGCCTTAATCGGATTTATCTGTTTGGTCATCATTTTCACGAACACCATAGAATCCATCGTTACTTGAACCGCTGATTCTTCATCGACACCTTCGGAAAATTCCAGCCCCTCTGCTCCACTGATTTTGAATAGAAAGGCTTTGTCGATATCTGGAAAGCGTATCATCAAGGTGTGATACCAAGTCTTAAACGCTTTCTTTACTTTTTCGGTGTTATACCGGTCTACAATGCTTTGGAGCCCTTGATCGTAAGTAAAGTCCGCGATTCCATCGATCTGGGTAGATTTTACAGCAGTTTTTTCTTGTGCGGAAGTTGAAACCGAAGGCACTGTGGGCTGAGAAGAAGGGGAAGAATGTGGAATTGCCGATTTTATTGATTCTTGTATTGAAACAGATGATTTCTCAGGAGATTTAGGTGATATTGATGCGAGAGTGGATGTTATCGGTTGAGGCATTGGTGCACGGATAATTTTCAATTCCCTTTGTTGTGAACTGCTAGAAGTGGTAGCAATCGATGGGGAAAAGGTTGTTTCCACAAAATTACCTGTTTGAATTCGAGTTATAATTTTCTTAGCATCAATTACCCCAAGGAGAAGAATACAAATTCCGAGAATAAGAAAAATGAAAATAATAATCAAGAGAAATTGACGGATCGAAGATTCCACTTCAGGATTATCAACAAGTTTTAAGAGTAAAACAGCTCCAAGGGATAAAAGAATCGTCCCGGAGAGAATCAAGCTGGTAAATGCAATAACCAGAGGTGTGACCCCCCGAGAATGATGCTATAAATTACCCACTAAGAGATAATACTTCAATCGTTCATTAGATTGTTTTTTGTTGATTTTTGGAAAAGGTTTTTGTAAACTAACCTCACTTGATAATAGTGAACTGACTAAACTAAGGAAAAGGAAACAAAAATCGCAACAAAAGTGTTTACATGAAAGGCAATAACCCGATATGCCGAAAGTCTTAGTGAGTAAATTATATCATAAGAGTTACTCGGAGTCGAAGTTGAAGATGCCATAACTCATGATTAAACTTTGAATATGATAAGTTTTTACTTCCCCTTTTTTTTCGGAAATAAGCGCTTAACCAGACGACATCCTTTTGTTTCAAAATCAAATTCAATCAATTTCGCTTTATGCAGCTCATGACATGCCCGCAGTACAATCGCCCCTTCAATCCCCAAAGCAGCCTTCAATTTATCAATGTCTAATAGCTCCGAATCACCATGAAGAAGGAGGAG
>JABCSI010000239.1 GCA_018238965.1 Promethearchaeota archaeon | reverse complement strand
GGAGCAAACCCAAGTCTTCCTAAATTGTGCCAAGTTTGAGCACTTTCTTTTAGTACCATTACTAATTTCTCATGTTCGTATGTCGTATCAGGAGTAAGGGGTTTCATTCCATACAAAATTCGAATCAAACCAGGATCACCTAAATCGGATGGTACCATATCGTATGTACGGGCAACTTGGATTTGAGCTACTAATGTATCCAAATCTTGTGTGATACGCTCATCAATTCCCAATTTCTTGTCGAGATATTTTCTAATATCCCAAATTCGGATCGTAGATTCAAATGCTCCAGAAACTAAAAAATCTCCACTAATTGCGAGATCTTTAACACCCGCAGTATGTCCTTCTAATGTATCTAAACATTCTTTTGTAGTTAAATCCCAGATTTTAATTGTTTTATCTGCTGAACCAGTAATAACTAGTCCTTTATGGATAAGAACGGTCCACACTTGATCTGTATGATCATCAAATTCTGCTAAGATTTCTCCAGTTTTATAATTAAAAACACCACAAATACCATCCCCTGAAGCCGAAACTAACGTTTCCCCCTCTATTTCAAGGTGAAAAATTTCATCTTGATGATAATTAATAATTCGTTTCTCTTTTCCGGTAGAATCCCATACCCTAATTGTACCATCTGAAGACCCTGTGATAAAGTCCCCGTCTTCAGATATCACAGAAGAGTAGATAGCATACGTATGCCCTTTTAAGATGTGTGTGCATTGCCCAGTGGTTAAATCCCATACTCGAGCCATATTGTCCCATCCTGAAGTAATTGCTTGGTTACCTCGTATCATAGTACGATATACTTTCCCTTGATGGCCTTTTAACTCTTGCAGTTTCTCCCCCGTTTCTAAATCATATAATGTGTAGATTCCCTTATCCGAAGATGCAAGAATTCGATCATTATCAAATGCTAATCCCCAAACCCAGCTTTTTTTATCTAGTTCTATGGTTTTAATTAAACTTCCCTTCTTTACATCCCATATTTTTAGCACATTATCTGTTCCTACAGATACTAGGGTATTCCCTTGTGTTTTTGTACCTAAAATAATCCCATCATGAGCTTGGATCGAATAGTGACTATGAAGTGAAAAATCATCCCAAATTCGAATCATTTTATCCGCTGACGTAGATACAATGTAATTCGCCTCTTTATCTATACCTACTGTCGCATCGCTATGACCTTCGAGTTTTTTCACACAAATTCCTGTAAAAACATCAATAATGAGAATAGTCTTATCCTTAGAAGTAGAGTACAGATAATTCTGATCAATTTTTAAACCCATAACAGCTAAACGATGTTGCTTTAGATGATGAAGGAGCTCTAAGTTTTCTCGATCCCAGATATTTATATACCCGGTTTGATCTGCGGTGACAATGAATTGGTTCGAAACATCAAGAGCACTGATAGCATCGAAATGCTCCTCATAAGCACCTAAACAATCACCAGAATCTAAATCCCAAATTCTAAGAAAATGATCCCAGGACACGGAAAATAGTTTATTTCCAACAATTTTGACTCCAGATACACTGCGTGTATGTTCACTCAATATATGTAGTACTTTTTCACTCTCAACATTCCAAATACGAATGGTGCCATCATCTGATCCAGAAGCCATTATATTTGCTGATACACTCACAGAAAGAACCGCTGCTGTATGACCTTGAAAAATTTTTAGACAATTCCCTGTTTCCATGTCCCAAATTCGTATAGTATTATCATTGCTCCCTGAATATATCTTTCCGTCATAATAATCAAGAGTATTGATTGTTCCAGTATGTCCTTTTAAGGTTTTAATATTATCTCCTGTACATAAATCCCAAATTTTAATCTTCCCAAGCCGTGAGGCAGAAATTATATAATTATCCCTTATTAAAACAACTTCTACAGGTGTACTATGACCGATGAGTACATTTCTGCAAAGAATATTTGGAATTTGATAGATTTTTTTTGAAGACGCCATTATTCAATTCACATATATCTTTTTCATCAAAATATAATTAAGTCTTTTGGGAATACTTACTATAGGAAAGTTGCAACAAATTCCTTAGTATATCACTTGAAGGAAAGCACAATGAAAAATGAAAAGAATTATATTATTCAGAGAACGGAAGATCCTACTATCGCTCCAGAGATAAATAAGATAAATCAAGATTTACTGCTAACTTCCAATCAATATTCGCTCAATAATGAAGAAACCAATGAGAAATTAGATCAATTTGGCTTTGTTATTGGCAATCACCAAAATATTGTATTACAAAATTGGATCCAAAATCCGCAAAATCAGATTTTTATTGCTCTAGAATCTCCCAACCAGGAAACACAAAAGATTGTCGGCTTTGTCTTAGTTATAAAAACCACAGAAATTATTCAGGAGGTCCAGAATTATGGCAAGGAAGTTAATTTTTTTAATGAGGAGGTTAAAAAAAATTTTACCGGACAAGATTTTGCTTATCTCCTCCAAGTTGGAGTCAAACCAGCATATCAAAAACAAGGAATAGGTTCTCTTCTAATGAAATCATTACAAAAAGAATTTGATATTCCAATTATTTCATTCGTAATGATTTCTCCATTAATTAATCGCCCCTCTGTTTACTTGCACTTAAAAAACGGATTTCTACATCGTGGAAATTATTATGGTGAATACGGAGGATTTCCTAACTATAAATCCGCATGCTTAATTTGGTATCCTAATCATAAAAATCCCTCAAAGACAATAATTCAGCAAAGATATCGAAATTTATTAGAAAATATAACCTATTAACACTTGATCAAAAGAAATAAAGGCGTAAGATTAATATTTTTCTAATTCTGAGCGATCGGAACCAAACAACCGGTCTAACATTTTTTCCAAATCAAACCCAATATGATAATTCTTCTGAAAATACACGTTGATATTGGTCAAATCCCGGGCGAGATATGATTGCGCATTCGGATGATCCGAGCTTTCCCACTGTGGCCAATCTATAATCCGAACCTCGCTGGACTCAGTCATAAGGATATTAAACTCCCCCAAATCGCAATGAATGATTTTCCCCTGAAGGAAGAGAACTTCAACCTGTTCCAGGATCTTATAGAGAGTTTCTTCCGGGTTTTCCAGATGGGGAATAAGGGAAATTTCCTTGCCATCGATGAGACTCATCACTACCATATGACGATTGTGGCCGATTGGCTGTGGCGTTTGTAATTCCAGCGGGGCAATTTTTTCAAGAGCGGCATATTCGCTTTCAGCAGATAAACGACTAACGTACAGCCAAGAAATGTGCCGGCGGCCTTGAATGTAATTACGCAATTTCCGAATTTTCCGAAAACTTGTTTGGCCAATACGGTGAATTTTTAGGGCACATTCTTCGCCCGAAGGAAGCTGGGCATAATATACATCCGATTCTTTCCCCCGACCGAGAACACCCCCAACCGCGATAATAACATCACGTTTGACCAGCGTATGCAGTGCTAAAACATCGTAGCTCTCGGATATCAATTGGTAGCCCACATATCCCAGTTGGGAATTCCTCTGCAGTATACCCAACTTATGGAGCTTGTTCAACCGAAATTCGGTTTCGGATTTATTCACTCTGGCATAGAAGCTAATTTGATCCATGGGTACAAATTGGAAGCGACGCATTCCTAACTCAATCCCAATAAGAACACGAATATCTTCAGGTTCCAATTCTCGCACCATGTTGGCGGCTCGAAATACTTGGGCCATAATTAAATTCTATCTCCGCAATAAAATACTTCGCTAAATAAATTTCGGGAAGAAGTAGATGAAATCTTAGAAAAAGAAAAAAAAGAGCACAAATCCATGTGGATTACGCCTGTTCAACAACTTTTAGCATGCGGTCATCTTTTTTAAAGGAAGTAATCAAATCCAATCCTTCGATAACCTGCCCAAACACGGTGTGTTTTCCATCGAGATGTTGCGTCCCTTGACGTGTGAGTACGATAAAGAATTGACTCCCGCCGGTATTTTTCCCAGCATGCGCCATGCTTAACGCACCAGGCTTATGGATTAACGGATTACCCTCGGTTTCACACTTGATCTTCCATCCAGGCCCTCCTGTTCCATTACCAATGGGGCATCCTCCTTGGATGACAAAATCGGGAATCACTCGGTGGAAAGAGAGTCCGTCGTAAAATTGTTTATTGACCAGCTTCAAAAAATTTGCCACGGTGCCGGGTGCATGTTCAGGATATAACTCAATCACTAAATTACCCTTTGTGGTTTCCATATTAACTATTGGGTGTGCCATGGTAAATCACTTACAAGTAAGTAAAAGTGCACCTCTCCAAAAAGTTTCCTCTTCGGATTATCGCTGTATTGCCCCTATGGACTCTGATCAAGGAGGAGAATAATTTACTTAATTAAAAAAAGGCACAGTATTTTTCTTCCAATTATCCATTTTTCCAATTATTCGTTTATCCATTTATCCATTTAATTTAATATGCATTCTTTCCAAATCCGACTATTTTATATCCATTTATTTTAAACCATTTTGCTTTCTAATTATAATTAGCATGAAAGCAAATGCGACGGTCCGAGAAAGGCGGTTACAGCGAGAAGAAAAAACGCTGAGAATCATGGTCAAGATTTACTGCAATGCCCATCATGATACTTCTCAAAAACTATGCGAAGCATGTCAAGGTCAATTGGATTATGGAGTTCAGCGGTTGCATTCTTGCCCACAGTTGGATGATAAACCAACTTGTGCCAATTGTAAAATTCACTGCTATACACCTGCACATCGAGAAGCCATACGGGAGATCATGCGATTTTCAGGACCCCGTATGACATTCCGTCATCCGTTTTTAGCTTTCAATCATTTGTTCGATTTGCTTCGAAAAGACAAGGGAAAAAAATAGGAAGGCGGGGAAGAAGACCGAGAAAAAGAACGGAGATTGAGAAAACCCTAAATTCAGAACTAATTCCAGAACTAAATCTTGAACTTAATTGAGGACTGAATCGAGGATTAAATCGAGGAATATATTTTGGAATAAATCGAGAAAAGGGGGAAAAAACAGGTTTGAGGTGATAGTTTAGCCACCGGAATGGCTGGTGACGAGATCTAATTCGGCCACTGTGACTTCTTGCTTGCCCACAACTTGATTCTTCCTGGATAAGTCCCTGAATAAATCTCCTTTCTGAATCGTCTTCCCGGCGTTGAAAATTTGGTGACGCTCATAGAGCTGGGATAATTGTTGACTTTCCAAGGGACGACCGGTATTGCGGAGCGTATTGATGGCTTCGGTGAAGATACGATCAACACTCATATCAGGATCTTCAATCTTAATGAAAAGAGGCTTGTTTGACAGAGCTGTATTGATTTTAACTACAAATGTATTTGTTTGATTCATTTTTTATGTCGGCTCCATTTGAATTTTTATTAATATAATAATATCAATAGGCATATTTATTTCTATTTTCTATTTTTTATTTTGTGTTCATTGTTTTAAACTTCGAACCTAAAATGGCAATCGAACGTAGGAAAAAGGAAGGAAATTAGAAAAAGGATTTGTAAAATGGAATTAGAAAATAGAGAATAGGATTATTGGTTGCGGAGTTTGACAATTGTATCCTTCAATAAATCCACTTTGGCCGCATTTCGATCCTCTTCCAAGCGGCCGCCATTACAATTGGGGCAAATGAAGTTTAAATCCATAGCTTCGATGAAAATGAGCCTACCTTCGCACCCATTGTTACAAAGGAAGAAATAATTCATATCTTCGAATTGCATGCGGGTTTCTAATTTATCAATAACCATATTACGGCGCTCATCCAACAAAAGGGACAAATTATCAAAGGACTCGTTCCAATAGTAGACAAACCAACCGCTGCGCTTATCCCGAACCCGTTTAAATTGCGTGAGTTTATTTTCATTCAGAATATACAAGATTTTGCGCACGATATTAAGTTTTACTTTGCTAAGTTCGGCGATTTTCTCATCGGTGGTTTCGTCATCCGAATCGAGAAGAATTTTGCAAATTTTTATAGCTTCGGGACCGCCAAAATCTTTTAATACGCTCTTTAGTGTTGCTGAAAGTGTTTTTTTTTTTTTCTGGAATTGATAATCACCTAAACTCATCGGAATAGCAGTGGAACAGCTTATTAAATACACCATGTTAAAAAAAATTTCCGAGAACCGCCTTCGATATCAAGATCTAGAAATTAGAGAAAAATGATAAAATGAATTATAAACAGGAAAGAAAGAAAAACGGAAAGTAGGAAATAAGGAGGATAAATGTTAATCCTTGCGATCCAGGAAATAATCAATCGCTTTCTTAATGGGGAGGATTTGCACACCAACATAGTAAGGATGCACCAAATCTGGATTATCGGCATTTTTGTTCCTATCTTCTGCTTCATTATATATGGATAGAACACCTTCTCGAAATTTTTTGGCATTCTTCTCATCGTAAAAAGATACAATTGTAATTTTAGCAGTATCATGCTTGATTTCTTGAACTTCCTGGAGAACTGTGTCTGAAGTCCCTTCGGCAACTTCATCGTCCAAATCTTTATCGAGCTGTTCGAGATATTTTAACCAGTTTTGGAGCATCTGAACTTGGGTTTGGGCGAAGCTCCTTTGCATCTGTAAAGCTTGCTTGGCAGCGGAAATATTATCTTGCTCTTTCTTGCAGCATTTCTCAGCC
>JABCSI010000238.1 GCA_018238965.1 Promethearchaeota archaeon | reverse complement strand
GATAAGCAGAAACGATGGTTTGTTTCAATCACGTATGAAATAATTGAACCCGAATATATCGATAATGGAAAATATCAGGCTATTGATTTAGGCATTTCTAATATTGTTTCTGCAGTCAATTTAGAATCCAAATTCATTCAAATCAAGAATCGAAGAGCTGATCTTTATTGGAAAAAGAAACTTGAAGCAGTCCAATCAAAGCGAGATCATTGTAAGCAATATTCTAACAAATGGAAATGTTACAATTATAAGCTAATTTCTATGAAAAGGAAATGTTCGTATCAAATGAAAGATTTTCAACACAAGATCTCGAAGTTGATTGTTGAAAATACTAAAGTGAATACAATAATTGTTGGTGATTTGAATATTAAACAAATGGCGAAGAAGAAAAAAACCACTAACTCACCACGACAGAATAAAGCGAATAAAACACTCAATCATTCCATGCAAAATACAGGTAGTATGGGGAGATTTGTCCAATTTTTGACCTATAAAGCACGGAAAATAGGTAAGAGAATCATAGAAATTGATGAATCTTATACAACGCAAGTGTGTTGTAGCTGTGGAATAAGAAAGAAGCGTTCGTTGTCGGAACGTGATATTTTTTGCGATTGTGGTAGTCAAATAGATCGGGATTTAAATTCAGCCGTCAATATTATGAAAAAATATCTCTATCTGAAACACGCTGAATCCCTATTGCATCAACCCTCTGTGTACGAGGAATCTTTTCTACGCAAGTGGAACGGATTTACCATGATAAACAGCCTCTTTCGTACTAGAAGCAAAGATGGACTCATGGGAAGCCCACTCCTATAAGTGTGGGTAGTTCACCATTCATGAAAATTAGCATCAAAGTAGAATGACAACGGATTTATATTATGATATATTGAAATGCGCATGGAAATTAATTGGGACCACCTAAGCGTAGAAGACCTATCTCTTAGTAAAGAGATCATTGCAAAAATTCATAAAATAATGCTTAAAATTCCAAATCCGATTGCCATTATGCATGTTTGCGGGACTCATGAGTACACTATCGCAAAAAATGGAATTCGCTCACTATTACCGAAAAATCTGCGGGTCATTTCGGGTCCAGGATGCCCAGTTTGTGTTTGTCCCGCGACAGATATCGATATTGCTGTTGAATTGGCAAAACGTGAAGATGTGATCCTAACCACATTTGGAGACATGATGAGGGTTCCATCAACAACCTACTCACTTCTAGAACTAAAAGCGCGCGGGGCGCAAATTGAAGTCGTATATAGCCCCCATGATGCGATTGAACTAGCAAAAAATAATCCGGATAAGGAAGTAGTTTTCTTTGCGATAGGGTTCGAAACCACAGCACCCCTTATTGCATTTGAATTAACCATGAATCCCCCAAGCAATTTCAGTATAATATGTGCATACAAATTGGTTCCTCCAGCTATGGATGTACTTTTAAAAATACCTCATTTGGAAATAAATGGATTCATACTTCCAGGGCATGTATGTGCCATAATCGGAGCCAAACCCTTTGAAGAATACCCCAAAAGATATAAATCTCCAATGGTTGTAAGTGGTTTCGAAGTTAATGATATGTTAATCTCCATCTATCAAATAATCCTTCAACTGTATAATAAAACTGCAACTGTCGGAAATTCTTACACTAGGGTAGTTCAATATGAGGGAAATTTGCAAGCACAATCCTATTTAGAGAAGGCATTTGAGGTAACCGATAGTTTCTGGAGAGGAATTGGAGAAATTCCCAATAGTGGATACCAACTTCGAGAAAAATATCATAAGTATGATGCTGTAAAAAAATTTGATGTACATGTTGATTCGGATCCAAAAATGCCCCTTGGATGCTCGTGCAGTGATGTTTTAATTGGAAAAATCACACCAGATAAGTGTGCCCTCTTTGGAAAGACATGCACACCTCAACATCCAATCGGGCCGTGCATGGTATCCCATGAAGGGGCTTGCAAAGTTAACTACATGTTTCGGGACATTTAATTTATGTATTTTTTTTCACTCTTTGGAATTTCTTAATTGGGATGGAAGTGGCTCTAATGGAATAAAACCCCTCGGATCATCAGCGGGATTCCCAATTCCAAAATAATCGTTTGTTATAAAGGCAAGAGTTCGTGATTCGGTAATTTTTTTGGGTGTACGGCATATAACGGGTTTAGTCGATAAAATTTTAATGATATCTTTTCGTGAAATGCCTTTATCATATGCTTCACCGATTAATTTTTCTGCGATATTTTGGCGATCTTTGGAGTAATTCGGAAGCGTAAGATATTGCTGTAGGTCTTTATCAATAAATGTATTTGAACTGGTGAACCATGAATCGATATCATAGCGTATATGTTCTTTGGGAAGTGTTTCACAGGATATTAGATTCTGGTTATCCGCAAGCATAATGTTAAAGGAATTTGGAGCCGGATATGCATAGGCAAAATTATAGGCAGATTCAGCATCACGGGCATGAGTTAGGGACAATCGTGTTAAAATCCCAGTGGGAATAGTATATGACCCAGAAACATTTGATTTTACAACATCGATACAAACTCGATGCCCCCATTCGTTCAACCCTGTGGGTAATGATAATATCCCCCCCATACGCAAACAGAAAATTTTGGGATGGTGAGCTACTTTATGCATAACAAAAGAGAGTGTGGGCTTGAAGGTTAGGTTAAAATCGAAATTTTGACCAATATATACCTGTCTGCCTCCCTCTTTGGGATTATGATTTTTACTATTATTATTTTCATCGTTACTGGTATTTCTGACAGCACCAAATGAGGTACAGCCAAATTCATATTCTTGGGGAATATTGGCACCAAATGGTATTAATTCGCCATAGACTATATCAATAAAGCAATTTTGGACAAAAATATCCTCAAAGGAAATACCCTTTAAGGAATCTGCCATTCCTTGTATTTCATCAATCACTGTGCCAACTCCATTCTCATGGTGTAAAAATTGATCAGGAATGGCATCTTCGTATCCTTTAGCCATTTCAATAAAGCGGGAATAAGTATATCCTTTGGATCTAGTAGTGGCGCCTATCGCTTTTATAATCAATTTCAAAGCGCGGATTTTCGGTCCAAGATTTTTTCCTTCCATCAAACCCAAATTATAATAATCCGAAGCCTCAATTTCCAAGTATTTTTGGCCATTACTTTCATGCCATTCGGCTTCATTGGATTGATTTGAAGTATTTGAAGAAGATTCTAAAAAAATTTCATCAATGTGGGCCCGAATCTGTCTCCAATTTTGGCGAAAGTGTCGTTTTCTGACTTTCTTCTGTTTATCATTTGCTGAAGAATTTTTTCGAGCCATATCTTATCACCTTGCATTAGATGTAAATCTTCTTCACTAATATTTTTATTATTATTTTTGAAAGATTAGAGTGAAAACATCAATTATTCCTTCATAAATCTCTTCCATTGGCTCGGTTTAGTTAATTTCGTTGGAATAAAAATTTGGGCTTGTTATTTTACTCATAATTTGTCCCTAATACCAATAATATAACCAATTTCTTTTATGCACAATGATTCTATACCTTTTTATATTCATAAGTGGATATTGTAATATGATCTGTCCAAAATGCGGTAAAGATAACGTAGGTAATTTTTGTGATCAATGTGGCGAGAAATTATATAATGAGAATCAAGCAGATAGTTTTTCATCTTTTAATCAAGCCCATATGCAAGGATCCACTTCATCACAACCTCAAATGCAATCTTTCGGTTCAACACAATCACAAGAAACATATAATTCGAGAAGTACGACCGGTTTACCCTCCACTTTTGAAATAATAATCAGTGGTGTCATTCCTATTGCAGGATGGATAATGGGACTAGTTGTTGCCCTCTCTGGAAATGGAAAAAAGGGTGGATTTTACTTCATAAATGGAACAGTGTGTTTTTTCTTGGGATTACTTGGAGTAGGCCTATCTTATGGTATGGGAATGATTGGGAGTGCTATTGGGTTGGGCTTAGTAGCCGTCTTCTTATCATCACGAAAAAAGAAAGTTGACTCAGGTGAGATTAGTTTTTAAGGACTCCCTCACCAACTTACCAAATCACCCAGCAATAAAGTATTTTTTCACTCATTTTATTTTTCATAATTTTCAAAGATTAGAGTGAAAACATCGATAATCCCTTCGCAAATTTTTTCCATTTCCTCAGTTAAGTTAAACTCGTAAAAAGGAATGTTGAGATTGGTCTCCTTATCATCCAAACTGTAGACATCTTCTTTATAGAGGGCATATTTATCGGAAAATGCGAGAGAATAGGGTCGGATGCCCAATAACTTCATTTTAATCCCGGGAATATAATGACGGCATCGGTCTACAAATACGGGTAGCGGCATAGAATGGCTTGATATGGGGAGATAATTTACCATTTGGTTTTCTTCAAAAATAGCAATAGTGCCGCGGGGAGTGTGAGTATCAATTACATCAATTATGATCATTAATTCCGGTTGAAACGCAATGATTTCATCAAGTCGCTCCTCAGGGGTTATGCCCCCATTGATAATACAGATATTTGGGTTTTCGTTGAAGGAATCAAGTTTGAAGGTTATTAATTGCCCGGCTCCATCATCACCCATTCGATTCTCTCCAATCCCCAGAATCAAAATTTTTTGTTGAGATTTCAATAATTGCTCAAGTGATTCTTTTAATTTCAAATATTTTTCTTCTAAAACCATGAATATAATAACGCTGTGCCATTTATAAAAATAAGGTTTATCGTAATACGGGGAATGCTAAGAATATGAAAGACCATAATACAAATAAGATAGTACAATTGGGCCATGGCGGGGGAGGCATAATGCAAGCAGAATTAATTGACTTCATCACTAAAGATATCCCCATAAAAAAAATCAATAATGGAATCGGAGTAGATTCCTACGATGACGGAGCCACAATCCCCTTAGATAATTCATTAGACGATATTGTAATAACCGCTGATGGGCACACCGTGGATCCAATTTTCTTTCCTGGCGGAAATCTAGGAACTCTTTCTGTGTGCGGAACCGTAAATGATTTACTAATGATGGGCGCTAAGCCTTTAGCCATTACTTCCACAGTTTTTATTGAAGAAGGCATAGAATTTGAAATTATAAAACAAATTATGGATGCCTTTAATGAAACCGCCGGGAAGGCAAATGTAGGAATTCTTGCCGGAGATACCAAAGTTTTACCAAAAGATAGTTTAAAGGGAATCATTATTTCTACCACCGGAATCGGGATAAAGCCAAAATCCCGACAAATTTTTGATGCCAATTGCCAACCAGGGGCAAAGATAATTTTAACCGGAAGTATCGGTGATCACGGAGCAGCTTTAATCGCCAAGCGAGAAAATTTCAACTTGAAATCCTCTTTACAATCAGATGTACGCCACTTATCAGATTTCTTACCAATAATCGAGACCTTTGAAGGAATTCAAGCAATGAAAGATCCAACTCGAGGCGGATTGGCTTCCGCTCTGAATGAATGGGCTCAAAAATCCCAAGTAAGTTTATGGATCGAGCAAGAATCAATCCAGATAAAACAAGAAGTGAAATCAATCTGTGAAATTTTAGGTTTGGACCCAATGGAAATCGCAAATGAGGGAAAAGCAATTCTCTGTGTTTCAGCATCGGAATCAAGCGTTATTCTTAATGCCTTGAAATCTACAGAATCGGGAAAAGATGCAAGAATTATTGGAGAAGTTAAAGCCGAAAAGCCAGGTTTGGTTATAATGACCACACCCCTCGGAGGAAAGCGTTTAGTTGAAAAACCCATGGGAGAATTAATCCCCCGAATCTGTTGATTCCAATGGGATTTGCAAAAATTACTATTACAGGTATAGTACAAGGGGTCGGTTTTCGCCCATTTCTGTTCAACTTCTTACGTAAATATCCGATAACCGGGCAAATTCAGAATACGGGGAATCTGGGAGTCACTCTCCACTTAAAATTAGCTACAGCCAACACTAGCTTTGCTGAGATATTTGATGCACTTAAGAACCAAATTCCTTCTGTGGCATTTATTGAAGAAATATCAATGATGGAAGAACTTCCTAATCCCGATGTCAACTATTCAGGATTAACCATAGTAAAAAGCAATCCCGGGACCGGAAAAGGTTTAACTCTTCCTCCAGATATTGGAATATGCAAAACATGTTTGCAAGATTTTAATAATTCATCCGTATCCCGATTTTATGAATATCCCTTTGTTGCTTGTGCCGAATGTGGACCAAGATTTACCATCATGCGCGCCCTTCCCTATGATCGGCCAAATACAACGATGGCCGATTTTAAATTATGCCCGTTATGCCTTGCTGACACCAACCAGCATGGGCACCAGGTTGACACCCTTAAGCGGGCAGCCGGTACATAACAGTGATCATTTTATCCTGCATGCCACTAGCGCTGAAACCAATGTCGGGAGCGTTTCTTCCTATCTCGGACTTCCCGTCAAGGTGTTGACAACCTTTGTTAAGGACAGTCCCATTGCTCAGTTTATCAAAAGCAACCTGAAAACACGACACATGGATTACGAAGGGCCCGAATTGGAGCAGGATAATCCCTGGGGATACCGTCACCAGATCAATATTGCAGACAGCGGATATGGTTCACGCGGACCCAGGGTCCAGAATGATCGTGCTGGGGAAGTTGGACG
>JABCSI010000029.1 GCA_018238965.1 Promethearchaeota archaeon | reverse complement strand
TATAGTAATTCTATAGCCAAATTATTACCCAGTTTCCATTAAAATAATAAAAATTAACCAACAAGAAAAAATGAATTTTTAAATTGATATCTAAAATCAAAGATCTTAAGCTCTTAAGCGCGATTCCGAAATACTACATCATACTCTAATGAGGAAACAAACCCCAAGGATTCATACAAACGGAGTGTTTCGTTAGAAAGGCTCACATCTAACATGAAGGCACGGATCGAGGGGCGTATTCTTAATGCATGGGCTAATCCATTGGTTAATAACATTCTTCCGAGTCCTTGCCCCTGAAATTCGGGAATTATTCCAATATCGGGAATATAACAAGTCTCGTTTTGCCAGAGCGTGAAGAAAATAACTCCGATTAGCTGTTGTTTGTGGAATAGGAACAAGTTTAAATCCTGTTGATAATCCCCCCATTCTCCCGAAATTAGTAATGGGACAAATTCTTGACATAATTTTGGAGATTGAAGGAAAGGAATAAATAGGGCATCCGCAGTATTCTTTGAATATTCATACATTATGGCCGAAAGACCTATGGGGTTATTGTTGGCAATTCCTTGAATTTGCTGTAATGAAAAATCAGGGGGAACGGGGAGTGGAGTAATACTGGATGCACTTATATCTATACCTTCTTTGGCCACTTTCAAGATCATGCGTTGGCGACTAATTCGGCTAAATCCATGGGTTAAATAGATGTTAACAATAAATGTATTGATAAGTCGACAATTCACCACAACCAAAGATTTCCCCGTATGTTTTAACCTATCCAGGGACCAAAGAACTATTTCTTCAGCAAAGGAGAAAAACTCACCGGATTTCAGAAATCGCGCCGACACATAGAATTCGGTTATATTCGCAGAATTGCTGAAGTTTGAATTAAACCTCATTCCGACAAATGCCCGCAAAGAACCATTCTCATCAATATCTATCCAATATTCCTTCAGAGGATCCTCCATTTGTTTGGTTAGACCATCCTTCAGCCGTTGAATATTATCCTTAGGTAAAGGGAGCGCGTTATAGTATTCCATTGCCAGATCGAAAAATTGCAAGCGAAACACATCTGACAATAATTCCATATTTATGTATGGGTTTCATTCGGATTTAAAGAAGAGGGGATTTCATCATAGCGATATTAAGCAAATCTAGGAATGGGTATCATTTTTCTGATGGTGATTGCAAATCGGCTAAGGAAATACAAAAGGGAGTGTCGCGGTATTGCCCCCGCCCATATATTTTGAGTGAAATTCCAGTTCCAGATTCAGTTCCGATTCTAGGTCCAATTTCAAAATTGGCCGTACAAATGGAATAGAAGGTGTCCCCTGATGGATACGTAACTGGTTCCAAAAAGATTGAGGGGTCTTGCATTAACGATAGTGCCCCTTCACCGGTTTTCGGAGCATCTGGGAGTAATTCCATCCCCCGCGTATACCGCTGCAAAGTTGACGAATGGGTCTGGGGAGGAATCGGGATATGGGAAAATTGAGGGGCAGTATAGTGATTCGTATGAAAAATCCGATCCCTCACATGACGCACATCTCCGTTCTGACTTGTCGTCTCGAGAACCACCGCAGCCCTGTCAGCCATCGAAACGATATTGTATGTCACCCCACCAGCCCGAGGAGAATATGCTTGCGCTCTCGCAATGGCTTCGGTTAATGACGGGGCTTCTAAGACCCAATGCCCAATCATTAATCGGGGAATGCCAATTTCCCAATGCGGATCTGGGGCAGAATTACACGCCACCACGACACCATGGGAATTAAACCCAAAGGATACTCCGGGAATACATCCAGGGTATAAAAGTGAAAAGAGTGAAACTTTTGAGGTGGAATAGGAGCATTGCACGAGAAAAGCCGCTTGTCCGAGGCCAATTTCGTGATCCTCATTATGCCCCAGAATGATATGATCGTCTTCCCGGAAAATTACGGTGGAACAATCCTCATCCACCACAGGCGGGAGATGCATGAAATTAACGGTGAGGACATCCCGATATGGAAGATCGGCGCCTTCGGCCATTCCGCGAATCTCATCTAAATATTGAGGGAATTGGCGGCGAGTTATTTTTTCTGCCTCGGTAACTCGATGGGGATCAACCTTATCCCAGTGGAGAAGCTGCTGGATACGCTTGTCTGTGGAAAAAGTCTTTTGAATGGTTTGCCGAAAATGCGTCCCAATTTGGTGGCCAATTTCAAAATAGGTGCCCGAAACTTTGAGAAATGGTAATTCTGCCTTGGTATCCATCGCATTATCCCCTATATCATTTTATCTCCTTTATGTAATAAGCTTTTCCTTCGATTATGAATATCGTTAAAAATTGGATGTTTCGAAGAAATTGTTAAGATTCAAATCACTGAATATTCGCAGAATATGGTTTGTGAAGAGTTGGGGACTAAGGGAATTGAACCCTTGACCTTTGTAAAAAATCACAAACATAAATAATTATCAAAATTTAAAAATAGGAGAATAGGGTTGCGGAACCGTCAAAAATCCCTATTTTCAGAGAAAATGTATGGGGACTAAGGGAATTGAACCCTTGACCGTCCGGTGGCTTCTAAGAGAGCAGAACGCTCAGTATCTGGAGCCGGATATCATACTACTAGACCAAATCCCCGTGTTAATGAAAATGGTGAATTCGGGTGAGAATAAACCCCGCAGTCAAGATCGATCAGTGCCATATTTGATTTAAACTTTCTCGTTGCGCCCAGTGTAAAGGAGTGTATGAATTGCTTACGCCAAAGGGGGGAAAAACCGAATTTGGGAATTTATCTCGTTGTTCAAATTTAAAACCGAACACATTTAAGGTTCGGGAAAAAAGGATAAGTATGCCCCACTGCGCGCACGATTCACTTGAGATATACTATGAAACCCACGGGTCGCCGACTTCTCCCCCCTTGATGCTTATTCATGGAATGGGATCCAACACCGGAGATTGGAATTTCCAGATTCCGGTATTCCAGACCAAATTCTTCGTGATAACCGTAGATCTCCGGGGCCACGGCCAATCATCAAAACCAAAAGGTCCCCACACAGTGACAGAATTTGCGGGAGATTGTATCGCCGTATTGGATCACTTGAAGATTCAAAACTCCCATGTATTGGGGCTCTCTTTGGGCTGTTTCACCGCTTTGGAAATGGCAATCCGCTATCCCGACCGATTGCAAGGGTGCGGAGTAATTGGTGTGAATGGCACAGCGTCAGTGAGTTTGGACTCTTGGAAGGCGAAAATGAACGGTCTATCCCGATTTTTAACGGTTATTTTCCGCGGAACCCGGATCATGGGGCGGAATATTGCCAAAAACGTATTCCCCCGTCCAGATCAGGCCGAGTTACGCCAAATGGTGGAAGATACCATTGGGGCAAATACTACAAAAAATTATCTCGCCACACTCAAGGGATTGATCGGGTGGTCGATAGAGGAGAAATTGGGTGATATTTCCAGCCCCGTGTTACTCATCAGTGCCGATCAGGATTATTCGCCCGTGGAAGCGAAACAGGCAATGGTGGAAAAAATTCCCAATGCACGTCTCAGCGTAATCCAAGATAGCCGTCACCTGGTTAATATAGAGAAGGCGGACGAGTTTAATGCCGTGGTGTTGGAATTCTTGCAGAACCTCCCCACAGTCTAACTTTCATTTACGTTTCATTTACGAACTTTTTTTTTCCATCCTTCTATACAGTAAGCACTATGAATCGAGCTCATTTATCGAATGAATTACTCTATAAAATCATAAAAGAAAAACACAATCAACTGCCGACCATCATGAAGGAAGTGGGAATTGATTGTTGGTTAATTTTTGCTCGTGAAACCGCATCGACCCCTGATCCTGCTATGGAATTAGCTGTCGGAGGGGAAGTAGTGGGTAAATCCGCTTTTGTTTTCTCCTTGAAAGATGGAGTACTCAACAAAACAGCGATAGTGGCCTATTTTGATGCAAATGCAACGAAAAAGAAAGGCCTTTGGGATGAAGTTATAGGGTGTACTGAAGGAATTGTCGAACCCATGCAACAGTTGTTTAGAACAATTGATCCCTCGAAAATCGGAATTAATTTTTCAAAGAGTGATGTCACCTCAGATGGGTTAACCTATGGAATGTATCTTATCCTTGAAGAGATTCTATCTGAAATGAAAGATCGATTTTGTAGTGCTACCCCGCTTATTCGTGCCCTTCGCGGCCGGAAAACACCCATCGAAATCGAGTTGGTTACCAAAGCCTGTGAATTAACGGAAGAAATCAATCGGAAAATAGCACCCCAATTTAAGATAGGGATGTCGGAATTTGATATTCAACAATTGTTTTTTGAAGAGATGGAGAAACAAGGAGTGGAGGAAGCTTGGCAAAGAGATTGCTGCCCTTCTATCGATGCGGGACCGAATAAAGAATTGGGTCACGACTCCCCTCAAAAAGATTTGAAGATCCAAAAAGGTCATACGTTGCACAATGATTTTGGTGTTCGATTGAAAGGATATTGTTCGGATATTCAACGAATGTGGTACTTTGGAAAAGAAGAAGATATTCCCGAAGAATTAATTCATGCTTTTGAGACTGTCAGAGACGCCATCCAACGGGCGGCGGATTATATTAAACCAGGGGTCCCTGCCTATATGGTAGATAAACAAGCTCGGGATTATGTCATAGAACGCGGGTATGACGAATATATGCATTCCTTAGGGCATCAAGTCGGGAAGCAAGCGCATGATGGAGGGGTGAACCTTGGGGCCCGATGGAAAATATATAATGGAGTCACAGATCTTCCAGTGGAAGAAAACTCGATATATACCTTGGAATTGGAAGTTAAAACCAAACATTATGGCCAAGTGTCCCTAGAAGAGGATATTGTAGTCACGAAAGATGGATGCCGCTTTTTAGTGCCCCCCCAACGAAAGTTTATCACAATTGAGTAACGATTGAGTAACGAATATTTTTTTTTTTTAACCTTTTTCACTGTGTCGATAAATAGTGAACCCGAATAGTGAAAGGAGGCAAAATAGTTTACTATCGGAGATTCCGAGCAAAATTACCGTAAGGACTCTATACCTTTTTGCATTTTGGGTATTTGTAAGTCGTTTAACCCGCTAATTTGTTAGTTAAAACGATTTAGGATTCATCATAAAGAAAAAGAATTTCTTTTTCATCCTTTGGTCAGCGTGGAGCCCAGATGTCTTAAACGTGGTTAAACAGACGGTTTTGTATGATACCGGTGCGAAATTAAATTCCAAATCCTTTTTAATCCCGAAAATCTTGATTAGATATTTATCTATATATATATAGAAATTTGTTTAATCAAATCCACAAAGGGGAATATCGCTGTTCCTTGTCATCAGCAAGATTGGTGCTCCCCAAAGCATGCGAGTATGAAACACTATGCACATAACATTAAATCCGAATCTGAAGGAACGGCGCATGGGGTATTTTTTTCTTGTTGTCTTTTTCATTATGTCCTTATTCTATCTGTTTTACGACGGTTGGCTCTATGAATGGGTCAAATTCGGCTACCAAGGTATCAACCAGCACTGGGATTTGAAAGTTTTCGGTGACCTAGATTACGAAATCATAAATGGTGAGTATGTCTATTATTCAACACACAATCTGCAGCATTTTCTTTACCTCTGTCATTATTCGGCGGCCTTCTGCTATTTCTATTTAATTACGGGAAATGAATGGCTCAGACAAGGGGCAATCGCTACGATGGCATTCCCGGTGATGTCTTTCTTCGGCAGCATTAACCCCATATACGTGAGAGAAATCTTTTCCACAGATGTCTTTCGCTTTCACAGTTATTTTCTGCAATTTGTGTTTGATCTCAATCATATCTCAGGGTCTATAATGGGATTCTACATCTTCTACACCTCCATGCGGGATAAGGTCAAAATGGATTTTAAGAAAATGACCCCCTTTATCCTGTTCACATGGTTGATCTACATGATGACCAAAGTTGTTATGACCGAATGGCCGTTTTGGATGGGGGATAGTGGTTGGGGACCAACAGGGGCCGGCGGATATTACGATACTAACCAAATCAACATGTTTCCCGTGCATTTCTACGGATTGGAGTATCTGATCGTGGTTGGATTGCTGTATTTCATTAACGCCGGGGTGAAATTCTCTTCTGCCCGCATTGCCAATCCAAAATGGCAAGTCGTTGTCCCTTACGCATTTTTTGTGGGCATAACCATAATTATGGTGCTAATTGGGGCATTACAATTGCAGAATATTCCGTGGCAGGCGTTTCCCCAAACCTAGCCATAACATTAACCTGATTTCGTTTTTTTTATTTCATCGCAAAAATTTTATTTTTAGTTTTAGTTTTGATCCGCATTTAAAGATCACTCCCTATTATTGCGGGGAATGAATACATACGCACATAATATGAGGAAGCACAGAATTTTGTCTCACAGCGCACATAATTTCAATAACAAATAAGTTAATAATTTTGAAAATTATTATATACATAGATTGCATAAAATCTAATTAAAATGAATATTTTTGGAAGGCTAATAGCCAACCTTTTTTAACCCATGCGGTAAAATTATCCATAGGGAAAGATCATGAGCTTCAATCCCCAGATCTGGAATAATCGGCAAGAAATGAATGAATGCGTCCAAGAATTGCGCCAGCTGATAATGCATCAATTTTTTGAGAAAGCCTTGGAACGAATTCAACGACTCCCCGAGGTTCCCGAAGCGACACGATTCGAGAAACTCACTCAACACATTGGTGACCTAGAAGAGATTTGCCGCAATAACCTACGTTTTCTGGCCGAAGATGAACTTACGAAATCCATGGCGGAACAGGGCAAATTAAAAGAAAGCTTTGAGAAATCAGACAAGTTGTTGTTGCAAGCCTATGCAGTGCCCCAGTTATATTTCATTACCCCCACCACGCTCGAACAGATTCATCAAACCAAGAACTGGATCAAAATCAAGATGGAAAAAGAGCGCTATTCCAAATCCTTCTGGTTTTAGACCATTTTCACTTATTTTTCCATAACTTTATTTTCCCGAGTTTTTACAAAAATATTTTAAAATTTAATTCAAATGTATTGATATTTCTCCTGAAGATATTAAAGAAAGCGGATCTCAAGAGATGGAATATTCAAGTCGTTTTAATTCACATTTAGGTGAATATTTCAGAGAAAATTAAATAGAAATAAAACCAGTACCTTTTTCATCTTGTCGATAGATGGTGGACCCAATTTGAATATCCCGAGAATTTGTTTACTATAGCGTGATACGGAAAAATTTAACGTAAAGTCTTAGCGATTTTTCATTTTTCATGGGTATAAGTCGTTTAACCCGTTAAAATTGTGAGTAAAACGATTTAGTAGTTTAAGAAGAAAAAAATTTTATACTTCAATTGGCGTCACCATCAATTAATTATTGTTTGCACTAAGATTTTTATTTCGTTCTCGAAGTATAAACAAGACTAAGGTGGCAAGAATGAGAATTCCACCTGAGATGAGAGCAATAACGGTTAACGCGTTTATTCCCGAACTATCATCATCCGTAGGTGTATCATCATCCGTAGGTGTATCATCATCCGTAGGTGTATCATCATCCGTAGGTGTATCATCATCCGTAGGTGTATCATCGTCAGCTGGGTTATCATCGGGTTCCTCTTGACTTGGCCATTGATTGAGATAATCAAATTCCAATTCTCCAAATATTGTAGGATCATAGTTGGAAGCATTGAAATTACCCAATACATATATCGAACTACCTTCGT
Source organism: Promethearchaeota archaeon (assembly GCA_018238965.1). Classification (GTDB taxonomy): domain Archaea; phylum Asgardarchaeota; class Lokiarchaeia; order Sigyniarchaeales; family Promethearchaeaceae; genus Harpocratesius. The sequence goes on along the minus strand of JABCSI010000029.1, from coordinate 12,958 downwards.
CGGGGAGGTTCAAACCCTCTTCTGGTATATTGATGAATGCATTATTTGAGATAGTTCCATTATCATAATCTTCATATTCAAATCCCCATTCTGCGTTAGCAAACCAATTTTCATCAATGGTAAAATTATTGACTTCGGAGAGTTCCACCGCGTTGGAAATATTATAGACATAATTACGGGTGAAGTTGATATCCAGACTTTCACTGATCTCCAAACCGGTATATTCTAACTCACCTATTGTACAATTTACAATAGTAATATTATGGGAATCCGAGATACTTATGCCTATGGAATAGCGCAATATTGTGATATTGAATAAAACAATATGGTGGGATTTTACGATTGAGAATGCCACATATCCACCGTCAACAAGATAAGAATTTGCGAAAGTAATATAACTGCAATTTTCCAAGATCACGAAAGCAGGTGTCTCCTCGACAAAAATGTGATGATCTTGCAAATACAAATACATTATAGGTTTCCCATTTACCGTATTCGATGTATCAAAATCCAAAAGTTCATTTCTTTCCAACTCCACCGTAGTATTTATAAAGATGTTATCCCGGGCATAAATTGAGGCGCAACCCTGTAATTCTAATCCAACCTTAACATTGGAAACAACATTGTCAATGAGTTGGAGATTCTCATCATACTGTAAATACATCCCCCAACCTTGATTTTCGCTCAAGCCTTCTATGGTACAGTTGATCACTGCAAGACCATCGAACTCTCCCCCAATCCCGATGTAATTTCGGGAAAATTCGGAGTTGTAAATGGATATATTTGAACCTGATTCTTGAAAGAGACCATAACCGTAGCCTAAGGAATCATTCACAATGCAATCGTAAAATGTAACATCGTTTGAATTCTCTATAAAAATAGCTCGTGGAGTATTCGTTACGGAAATATCATAAAATTCCGAATTATTCACGTTATTTATGATAAATTGACCAACTTCTCCTATTGTTTCATTCAAATCTGTGGCATTTTCATAATAAATGAGCGGTTGCCCATTGACTAGGTTTGAAATAGGCATAGTCAAGTTGCCTGCACCGTCTTCGACATACACACCCCCGGCATCTAAATCATTAACGATGATGGTACCATTATGACTATCCGAAAATCGCAAAGTGGTGGACAATGTGGAAAAAGTGTTATTTTCGATAATAAAATTGGTGTGCTGAATAAAATTCAAAGCTACAGTATAATCGGAAATGGAATTAACTGTGTTGTTCATAATCTTGGAATCAGACCCACCCAAGAAATAAAAAACATGTTCACCAAATTGGTCAAAGGTGGAATTTTGGATTCGAACTCCCTCACAATCGATGCATCCCACTCCATTTCTCTTGGATAAAACATGGCAGCTATCGATTGTCACATTTGTTGTTTGGGTAAATCTAAAACTGTATTGGTGTCCGTAATTATCCGACAGGGTTTTCAAGATGAGATAATCTCCGCCCCGAAGGACATCAATGCCATAAGCGTAAGCATCCAACGTTGAATTTGAAACCAGTACATTTGTTGTATCAACAAATTTTAAGCCATAAATCGGGGTGATGGTCGAAATATTATCTATGCATATGTTTCGGCAATTATTCAAAAAAATTCCCGCTGTCCCACCGAAAGCATAAGATCGTAAAGTAACATTCCGAATGATCAAATATTTTGTTGTATCTTGGATAGATATGCATGTTTCCCGTTCGTCATACATATCGATGGAATAATTTTCGAATACATAGGCAGTTTCCCAGCTCAGACCATCCATAGATACATTTCCGCTAAAAAAATCGGCGAGGGCTGTATCTCCCGACAGTGAAATCGCGGCATGATCCTCAAATGCCGAAGAATTCGGAAAAAGATCCTCGGTGGGAGATAGATCATTAGTTTCTTGTATTGTATGAACGACGGGTAAGAAAATACCACCTCCCATCATTAATAATAAAGCAATGACAATATTGGCATATTTTAGTTTCAGTTTTATGTTCATCGTGTGATCATTATTAGACGGACCTTTAAAAAAAGTACGGATTTCCAAAAACTAAGATGGAGAAATGAACGACTTAATTGTTAGTCCCATCGCCGAATATATAATTTTTCTTCAGAGCGATTGCTTTATATTATACGCCAATCAACTAGAATTAAGCTATATATATGGATTGAACAGATATGTCGGATAAATTAAACCCAAAATATGAGAATTCAAAGTGGATAATGGCCAGTTACGGCAGCAGAGAAATGTTTAGTCAATGGATAACATCCGCTTTTGGATTATATACAATTGTTTATTATGAAACCGTGGTAGGATTAAGCCAAAACCTCGCCTTGATCGCCTTCGTGATATTTTCTTTGTGGAATGCGATTAATGACCCAATTTTAGGATATTTAATTGAGCGTTTTCCGCTACCGTGGCAAAAAAAGAAAGGATTTAAACGCTTTCCCATGATGCTAATTGCCGTTATTCCATGGCTTTTATCATATTACCTAATTTTCCTTGTTCCCTATGAATGGGATCCTTTAGCAGATCAATGGAAAATTTTTGGATGGTATGTTTTTACTTTGATTTTATTCGATACCGCATATTCCGTGTTGGATATAAATTCAGTCTCCCTATTTCCTGAAAAGTTCCGTATACTTGATGAAAGACGGACTGCACAAGGTTTCGGAACAATTTTGGGAATAACGGGAGTTGTTCTGGCTTTTCTGGTGACTGGGATGTTCTTTCCCCAAAACATGGATCTGCTATCTCGGGAAGATACTATGTCTGCGTACCGTACAGTTGGATTAGTAAGCACGGTAGGTGGAATCTTTCTATTTTTGCTGGTGATTCCCGGAATTTTTGAGAATAAAACCATGCGCAAACGAAATCTCCAATATCTGGAAGAATTGAAGCCAGAAGAACAAGTCTCATTTTTCACCAAGGTGAAGGAAGTACTTTCAAATAAGGCATTCGTATTCAAGATAATCTTCTTTTTCGGATACCAATTAGCAGTGGCCCTCATAAATGCTTCTGCCCTATATGTAACAATCTTCCTGCTAGATGATCCTGGTTCGATGATATTCCTATTGGGATCAATGCTCGTGGGGGCCCTGATAACTGTTCCTCTCTGGGTTTATTTATCAAAACGCTTGAATAACAATAAGAAGGTGAGCATAATCGGAGGAATCACCATGATTATATCCTTAATTCCAATGATATTTGTAGGAGGAATTATTGGATGGATTATGTCGCTCTTTTTATTTGGTGTCGGATTGGGTGGGCAGTGGTTTATGGATCCTCCTACCATGGGTGATGTTCTAGATGACATAGCTGTGCGTACCGGAAAGCGAGAGCCGGCAGTTTACTACGGATATCAAACATTTTTCATTCGGTTTGGTGAGGCCTTAAAAGCTGCTACGATTCTATTGGCCCATAAATTTACAGGGTTTGAGGAAGGTAACAAAACTCTAACCGAATTGGCAGCCAATGTCAACAATCTTGAGTTGGCCTTATTTGGGATCCGAATCCACGCGGCGATTGTGCCCGCAATTTTAGTAATAATAACCACCGTTCTGTTTTGGCGATTCTATCCCTTAACTCCTGATAAAGTAGCCGAAAATAAACTGAAACTTCAAGAATTGGATGTATAATTCCTTTTCATCAATTTTTTTCATCACTTACATACGTCAAAATTTTTTCATCATTCTTTTTCTATAAAATGAACTAAAAAAGATAGAACTTGAGAGATAGGCAATTAATCTTTAATCCGAACCAAAAATTTGCTTTTTAATCCGTTTTCCGGTTGGGGATTTTGCAATTCCACCTTTACCCGTCTCCTTCAAATCAACCGGTAAAGCCAGACCCACATGCATCATACTGGTGATTACTTCATCCACAGGAATAATGGACGTCACACCTGAAAGAGCCATTTCCGCGGAGAGAAAAGCATTCATAACTCCCATGGCATTCCGCTTGATACAAGGCGATATCACCAAACCCGCAACAGGGTCACATACCAACCCCATTACATTTTTCAAACATATGGCGATGGCGTGTCCAATTTGCATTGCAGTTCCCCCAGCAAGCGAAATAATAGAGGCCGCAGCCATAGCCGAAGCGACACCAACTTCAGCTTGACATCCCCCTTCACTTCCGCTGAGAGTGGCATTATTTCCAATAATCGCTCCTGCCATGGCCCCTACCAGAAAGGCATGTAATATTTCCTCATCGGATTTCTTCAACATTTCCTGCGCTTTAAACAATACTGCAGGAAACACCCCACATGAGCCGGCAGTAGGGGCGGCACAGATAACGCCCATCCCATTGGAATATTCCATAATCGACATCGCCCAATACACAGCTTCCTTCAGATCTTTGCTGAGGAAAATGGGGGGAGTCATCATCAATTGCGATTGTTCAACGATTTCTTTGATCGGAAGGTCAATATCCAATGTGTTTCCCTTTTCCAAAGAATTCCGCATGGCATCGAGGGATTTCTGCGCTTCGGCCAAAACCCACTCACGCGTTTGCTCATTCGTGAGCATCTCTTCCTCTATCACACTTTCATAGAGAGGATTTATAGAGGAACGACAATAAGTAATCCATTTCTGTATTGTTTCAAACATTGATAATCCTCACCTGTTGAATTTCGGGGATTTTCTCCAAAACGGTCTTGAGGTCGTCGGGAATATGATTGGGAAACTCAATCCACGACAAACCGATTTTTTTGCGAATATTCCGGGATAAATGCATCTTGTTAACGTTCAATCCACACTGTGCAATCTCCGCTGCAATTTTGGCAAGCACACCCGGTTTATCCTGATGCACTTCAACGAGCGTGGGACTATCACCATCAAAGCCTGCCTGCATCCCATCAATTTCTGTAATGAGAATATTCCCTCCGCCTATGGAAGAGCCAATCACGGTTAAAACCTTGATCTCCTCCTTAAGGACAATTTTGATCGAATTTGGATGATAGTTGGGACCCAAATCCGTAGTGTGAAAAGTAAAATTCAATCCTTTTTCGTGGGCGGCTTGAAAACTAAAGGGAATTCTTTCATTATCGGATTTCCAACCCAATAGACCCCCAATAATGGCAACATCCGATTTATGCCCCCGGTAAGTTTCGGCAAAAGACCCATGGAGATAAATATCTGCCTTTTTGGGTAGACTACCCCATATTTTATACGTCAAGTAAGCAATTCGGCACGCCCCCGCTGTATGACTGCTGGAAGGGCCGACCATTATCCGACCGACGACATCAAAAATACTATCATATTTCATAATCTAGAAGTACATAAGCTGTCTCCCCCTAAAAATCTAAAAATAAAAATTATAATCCAAAAATAAAAAAATAAAATGGAGCTCAATCATTGCGGGTTATTGCTAGGGGTCAATACTGTTTTTTTCCTACTTTGAATCAAAAACACGAGTATACCCACAGTGATACACATAATAGCCGTTAATATCCATACAGTGAAATAAATTTGATAAGGAACGACCCACGTCGGTTTATCTAATGGGATAAGGATGTGCAAAGAGTTGGTTTTTACAAAGTCCACCCCGAGATCCCAGAGTTGGGAAAACCTGCTCGGAGAATCGACGGTCCAGACCATGACAATGACACCCTGTTCTTCTAAGGATCGAAACTCTTGATTTGTCAATGCATGATGAGTGTTGATCATATCCCTTCCGGTACCAACAGTTGTCATATTTTCCGCTAAAGGGCTGTCCGTACTAACCATAATTTTTTCCCCCAACCCCGAATCATATAATTGTTCCATTAAAAGTTCCCAAAAGAAAGATCGAAATGGGTTCCCTTCTGAGGGAAGCCCTGCATCAATATCTAAATATAAATCATATTCTCGAGTAAGATTTATCACTTCTGCCAGTGTAGGTATTTTTTCCCCGCGATATTCCTCAGCATCGACTTGGGAAACATACCCATCCCTAATTGTTTTATATGGATCCTCATCCACAAACCAGGAGCCTGCATCCAACTGACGTAATTCCGCCATGGTATACATGGTTACATCCTCATCGATCCGATCCGGGAAAATTTCCTCGACATCGGTTGTCCGTGTTAAAGAATTATCGTGGCAAAGGAAAAATACACCATCGAAACTGATTGAAATATCAACTTCCCATCCAACTGCACCCCACTCTGTAGCCAATTCTCCTGCAACAAGGGTATTTTCTGGAGCAAGATAAGAAGCTCCCCGATGGGCCATGATTTGTGGTTTATCGGGAAGATCTCCCTTAATTGCATTCACCGGAGGGGCAATAATGGGGAGTAACATGCCAAAGACATTGGTTAGGATTAGAAATAGAATGATACCTGTTGATTTGACCCGATTTAGAGCAGAATCCGAGAAGGAGAGATTTCTAATTAGGCGAAGGGTAGGGGCTATCAACACCCCAATACTCACCATAATGAGTCCGAATAGAATGGGGCTAAGATTTTCTAACACGGGGCGCATTACTCGCAATTCTTCGCCCCCCTCATCAATCAGAACGTAAAGCATGAAATTCCATCCCAGAAAGAAAACAAGGGGAATGATTTTATTGTATACATTGATGGGCATGGGAGAATCTTCTTTGTGTGCTTTCTTCTTCTTCAAATTCCATACGCTTAGATATCCTCCATATAGGATGAGAACAACTGAAACCATCAATATGATTGCCAGCCAATTCCACATTAGACCAATTACATTACCCAAAAATTGGTTAATGTCGTTCCAGATCGGTTCAACCAACAAAGCGATGACAGTGAAAATCATCATATTTACGACGAACAACCAATAGAACCCGATCCACCCGCTTACATAATTCTCTTTGCGAAATGGATTTTTTATGTATGGCATATGCATGAGAAATCCTTGATTCTTAAAGTATTTATTAGTTCTCATAACAATACTGAAGGAAGAGGATATTGAGGGAAAAAATGAGAAAAAAATTCAATCCCAAATTTGGGGAAAATAATCGATAGGGGATGAGACATTTTAGATTTTTTAGATTATGGATGATGTACGTGATGATCCCAGTATCCCGCTTTCTTTCCGGTGAGTTCAAGTTGGTTCAGCAAATCCTCAAAGAGGTTTTCTTCCTCCATTTGCTCTTCCAGGAACCACGTCAACATCTCGAAAGCATAAACTTCCCCTTTCTCATGGGCAAGGTCCCACAATAATTTAATTCGAGAACTAATGTGTTGCTCATGTTTGATTGCTTCTTTTAAAACTGTCTCCACATCGGACCAATTCATAGGCACGGCCTCAATTGTCCCGTATTCGACGATCCCTCCTGCTTCCTGGATATATTTTACAAATTTCATGGCATGCTTGAACTCTTCTTTCTCTGCATGCACTTTCATAAAGGTAGCAAAATTGTGCAACCCTTTGGCTTCTGCCCAAGCACTCATGGCCATGTAAATATACCCCGAATGGAGTTCTTCCACGATTTGTTTATTCAATTCCGCATTAAATTCAGTTCGATCATATTTTTTGGCATAATTTTTCACGTTCCAAATTGTAATGAGTCATGCTATACTTTACCCGATTTTATTTATGTGTTCCAGTAAAGAATTATTGTCAATCATGGAGAAACACCTTTAAAACTTAGATTTTACCATGGATTAACTTTGGAAATGCAATCTCTCAATCAACCTATCATGATTTCAAGATATAAATATAGCTAAGTCAAATTAGCTCCGTTTCATAAAGACTAATTTGGATTGTAACAGAATGTTCTATTTTATCTCGTCGAGACTTTTCTGTAAGCATCCATCGCATAGTCCGTGGGATAAATCTACTTCCCCATGAATGTGCAAAAATTCTTCGATAGATACCCACTTCCCATTGATGAAAACCTTCTTGCATGCAGCACAAATACGATAAAAGTCTCTTAAATATCGAATTCGCATCATGGTGTAATGTGTCAAAATGAGAACAACAACTCCCAGAATCCCGATAATTACTAATTCCATTATTGCTTCTGGGATATTATAGGGGGTTTTTTGAGTATTGAAAAGTAAATGGGGGAGATCGAACCGTTCATCAATCCAAATCAAGCCCATTGCGAAGAAAAATCCTGCACCTTCAATGAATAAAACATTTTTGTGGGTTTTGGAAGAATATTTCATATTAATATTATTGGACTTCAACACAATTATATTTTTTTTTAGCACAATTTATAGTGAGGTAAGTGAAAAATGCAAGTAGAAAGCGCCCTCTTACCTCTATTGAAGTGAAAAAGGAGATTTCCCACAACATGAAACAGATCAGTTATTTTATTTCTAACATCTCAATAATCAACCTTTATTTACGATTAGGTTCCTATTCCCCATTTTTTCTTTCTTCCCCTACATTTTCTCTTTCTTTTCCACCATTTTCTCCTTCTCTTTCTTCTAATTTTCCTTCGTTATCCTCAAATCGATGACCGAATTTTATTAGGAACATAATTATAAATATAAGCCCAACAATTGTGGTAATAAATGGAGCAATAAAGTGCACTTTTCCCATCAGAAATCCACCAATGACACCAGTTGGGATTGCACCAAGCCCCCGGATAAAAGAAACCATTCCAAAACTTTCGCCTTTTCGGGTTTCATCTAAATCGGTTAGAATCATACTCTCTGAAGGAATAAAAGTCGTTGCAACTATCGCAAACAATATATAAATTACAATCAAGGAAGGAAATAAGAATTTTTCATTTCCTAAAGACCATAATATAGATGTCAAAATATGAAGAGAGAATATTGCAAATCCGATTAGCTCACTGATAATCAAAATATTCCGTTTCCCAATTTTATCCGTTAGTTTCCCCGCCGGAATTTGAAGTATCATATTGGAGACATAAAACCATATCTGAAAGAAGGCAAGATCCTCCAAAGTTAGACCGTCACTAAAAGTCAAATAAAACTTGGACATTTATTGACTTAACTAAATCTAGACACTCTATAGTTATAAATATTGAAGTCCCTAATTATAGTTTAATTAGATTTTCTTCACCTTGGACTCATGCACCTCTTAACTATAACAGCAATTTAGTTGAATCCTGTTATAGGGGTGAATAATTCACCTTCAAAATTAGATTCAACACCCAATTGAAGAGAATCAACAACAAATAGCCGATGATTTCATAATCTATATTGTCAAAAGGAATAAGTTTGACAGAGATTTTGAGATTATATATCGAATAATAGGCCCTCGCGCGTAGGAGGGCTTTGACAAAGGAGATCAGAAGTGATGTCCAAGTTTGTCCAAAATAATACTATGCGTATTGGCTTTGCATTCCTGCTACTATTACCGAGTTTGAAATTTCCCAAACGAAAATATCCAATGTAAGAAATATTATGGCTGTTTTAACTTTGGGATTTTTAAATATTACCTTCCAACTCTTCCAACCCTTCTTCTGTGGAGTTATTCTTCCATTTTTCCCACATTCAACAGGATTAGGCTCGGTTATCCAAATAATTGTAATTATCCAACTACTAATGCTAAATATCAGAAAAATCAAGAAGTAAATATTGTAATCAAATCCGGTGCGATTGACAAATATTGCCCCTGCTATAGTCGAACTGAAATATATAAATGCCATAAATCCGAATATATGCCCTAATCCGTTATTCGATTTATCGTTCGACTCGGATACGATAATTTTATTATTTATATTCACGGACATATATCCCACGGACCGGAGAATTATGCTGATTACCAAGAGATAAAGATTATTCTGATTCACAAAAAAGAGTAGAATTATTCCTATAATTGCAATGGGTCTCGAAATAACCATCATTTTTTTACGACCAAATTTATCAGATAACTTTCCCGAAATTGGTGCAGGAATAAACCACATCATGACGGATAAAGTGACCAGAAGTCCTGTCAGAATAAGATTATAGTTTGATACTTCATACACAAATGGTATGTAGGCAATATTAGCGCAGGAATCACCAAAACCAGTGATGAAGTTTTTTACCATAAACGCATATAGATTCCTGCGTTTGGATTTTCGGATAATTTCCGAATTTAATGGTTTCTTCATGATTTTCACGGTTTCTTTGGCTTTCGCGGTTTTTACAGTCTGCACAATCTTCACGGTCCTATTGGTCTTCATATTTTGTTTTTTAGTCGATATCCGGTTATTGGTAGATTAGATAAATTGATTGTGGTGATTTATTATGTGAATATTAAAATTATACTAAATCACCATTACTAATCATTGAAGCCATATATTCATTTAAATCTTCTTATTCTCCTTTATATTGCTTTGATTCATATTTATCTTTAACTAATAGCATTGAATCAAATTATTATTCCTTCTGGTGGATTTTTTCATTTCCACTTTCTTTCTCCCATTTTCTTTTCTCCATTTTCCATCCCGTTTCTGGTTCTTCTACTGGTTTTTCTGCTCATTTCTCTGCTCATTTTTCCCATTTTCTCTTCTCCTTGCAATTATTTCTGCCAATTTCTATCTTTTCTCCCCAATCTATATTTTTTGCCCATTTCCAATTTTTTGGCTCATCCCTTTTTTTTGCGCTTTTTATCTGATTTTAGGAATTCTGAATAAATTTTGCGAATTAGTAGAGGATGAGTCGGGAAATTTGGGATAAACGGATAATGGGCATAAATTTGGTCAGATTCAGCAGAGAATATTGCTTGAAAAGGGTTGGTTGCTTGACAAGAGATGGTTGTTTGACCAGGTGATCGATCCTAAATATCACAGACCTGATGGAAAAATAGCGTATTTAAGTGCGTAAATAGAAATGAGAATTGATAATTATGCTCATATGTATCCCTAAACTAATTAACAAAAACGGATATTTAAACATTCTTTTGTAATATGAATTTTTTGTTCAGAATCTTCTGTTTGTTGAAAATATAGGAAGAAGAATGTAATACTCTTTATTTTGTTCATTTTTTTTCCAATTTATCTTGTTCTTCTTGTTCCCAGTCTGCAAATTGCCCATCTAAGGATTGGATGAACAGATTCAGGTTTTCCACGATTATAAAATCTTCAAATATTTTAAAAGGCAATTTCTCATTCCACTTCAAGAGATTTTCGAAGAGTTCATCATCGGTAATATTCAAACTTTTCGCCACAGTGGAGATCTTCACTTTTTGGCTCATTTTGATTATTTTTTCAAATTTTTCCAGCAGATCAACTTGATTTAGGTCAGTATATGAAGTCGGATGTCTGAAATCACGAGATTGGAATGAGGTCTCACAATACTGAACGCATTTTTGACCGAAGGATCCCCCTGGGATGGATTGGATTTTCGCCAGCATATTGGCAGGGATTTGGTTCTCATCGAGATACAATATTTTGATCTTAGCGAGGGTGGCCAAGCCCGAGATGGCGGTGATTTGGTTCCCATCGAGATCTAACCATGAGAGGTTGGTGAGGGTGGCCAAGCCCGAGATGGCGGTGATTTGATTATTATTGAGACTTAAAAATTTGAGGTTGGTAAGCGTGTCCAAGCCCGAGATGGCGGTGATTTGGTTATTATCGAGACTTAACGATGTGAGGTTGGTGAGGGCGTCTAAGCCCACAATATCGGAAATTTGTTTTATTCCCTTGCGACGCAAATCGAGCCTTCCGTTTCGCATATAATATTTTTTTCCACGCACAGTTACATATTCTTTATTTGTCATATTTTATCTCTCAACCTTTGTTTTCCCAATCTATATTATTTCCCAACACACTTTAGCCTACTGATTAATATCTTCTTGGGCGGGAAAGCTCAAAAATATTTAGATTAAATCTTGATTACAAGACCCCATCAAAAAAAGAAATCCCAGTGAAAAAAAAGAAAAAAATCAAATAAACATCTTAAATTTTCTTGAATTTCTGCGGGTTTGCTTCCCAATCACTAAATAATTGGTCAATATCCCCGATGCTTGAAGACACATCCGATTTAATCCGGATGACCTTTTTTAATCTGACATATTCAAAACTGGGAATATTTTCTCCAATTAACCGAAAGAAATTCTCAATGAATGAATCTCGAATTTTAATATTTCTCTGGGGATGTCTTGAATAATAAGCTTTATCTTTTCCTCTAATCCAAGCTTTATATTGTATTTGCGCCTCCTCATTCACAATTTTAACGGCTTCTTCTAGTTTTACTTCATCACCTACGTTTAATTCTGATAATAATTCTTTGATGATTGAGATATATCTCTGTTTTTTCTTAAATTCATGAAATTTCAGGTAAGCTTTGTTAATTTCTGCATGATAGTTTTTTAATTTTTCAAGGTCGATTTTTTTTCCTTCGGAAATTTCGAAATAGAATGTACTATTTTTCGGTTTTTCATAATGCTGCGTATTATCTGTAAAGAAATAGAGGATCTCATCAGTAGGAAAGGAATATTCTTGTCCCTCCGATTTAAACCAAAATTCTTTTTCAGTCATCCGAAATATTCCGTGCACTTCTCCAAACACCTGTTCATGCTTTAATTCTCCTTTTATTCCATTTTTAGTTATCCAATAATTTACCATTCCTTTTGAAAGAACGGAATCATCAGTAGGTAATTTCAATAGCCTAAAATCATCTTCCAGTTTAATTTCAAACTTGAAAGTATCATTTCCGTCAGCAGTGGTTAATTCAAATTCGACTTGCTCTCCTCTTTTTAAAAAAGGTTCATTTTTTATTCCACGTAATAATTGTAATGTCTTCAAACAATTTCCAATTTCACTATTAAATATTGGCACATCATAACTATCATGACTTGCTGGGTTTAAAACGAATTTTCTATGACTATCTAACTCAACAAACAGCGTTTCGTCTAAACCAGCATCTTTCGCAAACTGCAAACTGCGTAGAATAAGCCCATTTAAATCGTGAGCATTGTATTCTGAAGTGAATTGATATTTTTTAGGCAGAAAATCTTTACAGAAATTTTCCGCTTCTTTTCTTAAAAAGTTTCCTGCAATTTCATATTCTTTATCGTGGAAGAATTTTTCTGCTTTATTCAGATA
>JABCSI010000237.1 GCA_018238965.1 Promethearchaeota archaeon | reverse complement strand
TGAGATGTTTAGCCAAAGCTTGTGATGCTCCCCATGCATCAACCGAGAGACACTCGATAGGTAAAATGGTATTTTTATCCGCTTCATCAAATACCTGTCGTAAGGCGGCCTCATTCCGTGTTTTTGATATTGACAACCCCAATATTTTCTTGGTTTGATACCCTGTAGCCAGGATCAAGTAATATGGGATCCCCGCAATTTTAAGGAATGTTTCGTCCATCGCCACAGCATTGTCCAAGGTGGTTTCTATTACTAACTGATCAAGAACATCCATTTTCTTTAAGGCAATTTCCACTTTTTGCCGTAAGTAGGTCATGAGGGCAGGTGATCGGTGGAATTGGACACCGAGGGCTTTTTTTGAGAGATCTCCCATAATGAGAGGTTTCAAGATTTGAGATAACTGGGTTTGTAAAGCATCTCGAAAGCAAGCAGATGTTCGGAAATTGAATTGTTTCCCAGATTGATGCGAGATAAGAAATGAACAAAATGGATTCTTACATTGAAACTTTTCTACCGGACCATTTTGGGAAGATTGATAGCCATATTTTCCTACCAATGTAGAATGACAAATGGGACATAAAACCGGAATTTCCATCAACTCAATTCGAGTGCCATCTTCTATTTCAAGATAAATTGGGCGATATTGAGGCAGATATACATTTTTTGGGCGACCACACATAGATATAATCATTGACGGGGAGATTTAAAGTTTTGGAATTCTGTAGTCTCCATGAGTTTGCGACCAATTAAACGCAATCTGAGAGTTAAATTGGTGCTATATATCTGGAAAAAGTTAAGAATTTGAAATAATGAGAAGAAAGGGGTCAAATTAAAAAAAATGAAGAAGAAGGAATTTCTCATTGAAAATTAAAAATCATCTAAATTTCTTTTATTATTTAATTTTTTCATGATTTTTTATATACAGTTGGCGAAATGTGGATGTGTGAAAGAAAAGAATGACCGAAATGCTTCAGCAATACCTCAATCATCTAGAGGCTTACAAGATTATTTGCCGTAAACCACCGGATCTGATGATCGATAAGATTCATATCCACAACTCGCCGGAAGAATTCAAAAAATTTGAACGAAAATTGGGGGTTCGAATAGATGGGAACGAGCTTCATCTCTTTGAAAATTTCGGAAATGAAGCGTTTTTTATGGAATTTGCTGCCCTACTCTCCTTTATCCCTGATAAATTTCGTTCATTTAATGTTATTCGGCGAATTCTATTCATCATCCTCTATCCAAAATACGAAACATCAATTGCTAAATCTTCATGGCTGGCCGGTAAATTTCACATTGTAATTCGGAAATTGGAACGAGATTTATTAAGAACATCAAGTACAGGTTTTTCATCTGAAGATATTCTATACGCATACATAAAGACAGTGAATATTGCTCATGTTTTGAGGGAATTAATCCCCTACCTTGATCCTGGAATAAAAAAAAGCGATGTCATCGAAAATGTGCAATATCTATTTACACCCCCGCAAGAATTTTCTTATCAAATGATGACCGAAATCCAATCCCAAGGGCAAATTTTATATGAAATTTTGGAAAAAAATCAAAAGAAAGGCAAGATTTCTTCAACAATTCCTTTCGATAGTATTTTTAATTTTACATATCGGTATCTTAACCTATCCCAATTTGCTCTATTATTAGAATTGAATCCAGATAATGTAAATAACTTTCAATTCGTTAAAAATATTCAAAAAATAATTGCAAGTTTACCTTTTTTTAATCAGATCTATTTTAGCAATAATATATTATTCTTTTTGGGTTATTTTTCACCCGAATTTATTCCAGTGCTATCGAAGTTTTTTCAACAACTCCAACAATTGAAAATTATTAATGCTTACAACATCTCTGAGATCAAAAATAACTGTTACGAATTAAAGACCTCAAAAGCAAATTTACAAGGAATTCGCTCCCAATCGATTTCCTTAGAAAAAACCGAAAAAATAGATATTTGGAAATCCGAAAGCTTCCACTATGATCGCCCATGTAATAATTCCATTTCCCAACTTGAATTCTTCTTGGCGTTGAATGGGCGCACATTCATCCCTATATTGAGCACGATCCACGATAAGAAGGACTTTCCTATTGCAATTCAGCAAGCAATGAAAGGATATTTACGGGCCAATCAAATAAAAATCCAGCCCTATCTTCCTGGTTTATATCCTTTATCCTCCCGATCACTCTCCCAAAAATATATTATGGAATATTACCGATCTTGTGTAAAGTCAAAACATCTTCAATTTTCTCCATTAGGGTTTTTTTTTAGATTAAAAACATTGGATAGTATAATTATTTCCACCAGAGGTTTTCAAAGAAGTAAAATTATCGAGGAAAATTTTGCGTTCTATAATCTTTTTGAAACTCAATCGCGATCAAACAATGAAAAATCATCAGAAAACTATTTCTATACAACACAATTCACATGGAAAGATGTCCTCATAGGATTAACAGTGCTTTCGTTTGAGCCATTTTCATATCAGCTCCACTCTCCAATTACAATTAAAAAGAATCTAGATGTTTCGTTTAGTCAATCTTTTAATTTTTCAACCCAAAAATGGGATTTTAGCCAGATTTCCTTTTCCGATATCCTTCAAAAGATAATTGATTTGAATAAGGCAAATGAGATTAAGGGAACCACACCAGGACCACCAAAGGTGGGAAACAGTATTGATCAGAAAGGGTATGAAATGCTAACATCTCCCATCCTAATTCGCCGGATCATCCGAAAATATCGCACAATATACCAACGTTTGGCTTTTACGAAGATAGATAACGATTTTATTATAGATTATTTGAAGAAATCGCTCCAATCTCGCTATTTTCTATCTTCATCGGAAACCCACAAGTATGCCAAACCACTGCGCTATATTGAGATGAATACACTACCGATGAAGCCGTTTGTACATCCAATATTGTCACAATTCTCGCGAATCCATGTGATTCTCACCTCTCGGGGCCTATGGCTCCACCCCAAATCGATTTCATCCCATGAAATTTTACGTGGTTTGTTCACTATCGGCTTAGTGCAATGTTATTATGCAGGTGGTATTCAGGACGGAATTTTACTCTTAGAATATTTGATTCCCAATTCATTTTACAGCGATTCGAGTTCAGAATTCCACCGACTAATCAGAAAGATAAATAGTACTGCTAATGCCACAGGAAACTATTCCGTTAGTGTGTTGGAAATTAACACGTATATCCTCAGTATTAATGAGTGGAATTTAAGGGCAGAAACCTTTAAAACAAAACAATTTATGAAGTTCAGAACATCTTGGGGAAGGAAAAGCCAAAGAACGCAAAATCAAGATCAAAATCCAGTTTATAATTTTCACTATAATAGAATGCCTTCGGGAGAATTGTCATCTACATACAAATCCATGGATCTATCAACTATACCCCAAGAATCTATACGCAGATTATACGCCCAAAATGTTATATTCAACCCTGTTATCTGCTGGCAACGTCTTTTGTTTTTACGGCACTCGATCTATTTCTTCATCTGGATTAAAAACATACCCCAGAATGATGAGAGAAAAGCAAATATAGTGCATTTTTTCCAACAGTTCTCACTTGTGGAGATTTTCACCAGCACCCCCAATGACTCTGGGAATTTGGATTTCTACATCATAATCCATCTTAGAAACAATATTTATTTTCTAGAACGCAAAATCCTGAACCAATTTAGCGAATGGGACCTGAAAGTGCAATACCATTATCTCTTCCCCTATGAAATTATTCGTGATTCCCCCATTACGCGGATTATGGAAATATCCCGGCAAAACCCATTTCAAAGAAAAAAATTGAACTTAGGAAAAAGCCCTGGGACACCACGACAATTTCCAATTCTCCGCTATTATAAGCAGGATAAGTGTTTCTCTCCCGAAGAAACCGTGCAAATCTATGAAAAATATTATGCATCTTCCGAGAATCCCGTGGATAATATTAACCAAATCAAAAAGGAATTTCCGGGGTAATTATTTGCACTTTTTTGCTTTGGGATATTTTCTAACCCTGAATTTCAAATTTTTTGCGATATTTTGCTTCTCATCCTCAAAAATCAGGCAGATGAGTACTTTTTCCAGATCCAAGGTCTTTAAAAACGCCCATTTCTGCAAAATGAACGGCAAAATCTCCTTTTTTGCCACCATTAGCCAAAGAGATTCTCCCAACTCGCTTTGTAGAGTCTGCTGAAAGTGTCGCAATACTAAATAGAATAACGGAATAAGAACATCATCCGTCAAGCCCATAGGGTTTATTCCAAAGATATTGGTTGCCGGTGCCTCATTGAACACGATTTCATCGGTAGTGAGGTTAATTTCAGGAATAAATAATTCGATCACTCGATAAGAATCGTTGAGGTGTTGCTGTCGATACCATGCGTCTAAGATATCTTTGTATGTGCTCAATTTTTGCAAGACGAGATGCAGTTTCATCCCCGTGAAGTTATTTTTTATAATTTTAATGAATTTATAGAATATGTACTGAAACACACCCATTAAATCAAAGATGGCCCCCACATTCATCATTTGGTTGGCGTGTGACCATTGCTTCTGGAGCAGTTCTACCACTTCAGAAAATTCATAGAATTGCGTAATCTCGAATTTCCAATCATCCCAAAATTTCTTTCCAATTTGAAAATGTTGAACGAACATATCGTGAATCACTTGGAGCCGAGCTTTTAGCAGTGATGCATTGCTTTCTTTTGCTCCAGCAGCCACAAGCATTAGATTTGTATCAAGATTCGAGAAATACACCCATCGATGTCCACCCATTTCAATTGATTCTATTCCCGAATGCCCCAATTCGGCTTCTGAAAAGCTATTCAGCGCTGACAATAAACCCGAAAGAAGCATCCCATCTAGAGGGCGATCTGTCGTGAATTCATGATAAAACATCGATTTTGAAGAAAACTTATCAAATACCCATAAATACTTCATGTGGGTGATATATTGGTCATCTCTTGGTAATGGTGGAGAAGGGGGTCCTTGGATGATATCCTTCAAACTTGTTTCGTGGATCATTGTACATATATCACTGAACTGTTTTAGTAAAAATCTTGTTTTGGAAACAATCTTATAAGATTTCCAAGTGCGGAAAAAATCGGAAATCACGAATCTAATCCACTTCACCGAAATAATTCCGAGAATGTGAAATTTATTCCAATAAGCGTATAAAATGATTTTTCTCAAGTAAATGAATAGGAAGAATTGGGCAAGGATTTCCCTCCCTGGAATTCGATTAATGCCAGGTATAAAGGGTTTCCCTTCTAATCTGCAACAATAACACAGAGTAGAACCTTGTCTAGGTTTAAAGTTTTCAAGAAACTCCATTTTTCTAAAATAAATGGCATGATTTCTTTCTTAGCCAACATCAACCAGAGAGATTCCCCAAATTCCAGCTGCAAAGTCTTTTGAAAATGCCGAAGCACCAA
Organism: Promethearchaeota archaeon; assembly: GCA_018238965.1. GTDB lineage: Archaea > Asgardarchaeota > Lokiarchaeia > Sigyniarchaeales > Promethearchaeaceae > Harpocratesius. The sequence goes on along the minus strand of JABCSI010000237.1, from coordinate 1,223 downwards.
ATAAAATAGCGGAACAAGAACGTCCTCTGTTAACCCAATCGGATTTATTCCAAAGATATTGGTCGCGGGAGCTTCATCAAAAGCAACCTCGTCCGTCGCTAAGTCTATCTTGGGAATGAAAAGTTCAAATACTCGGTAAGAATCGATGAGATGTTGTTGCTCATACCAAATCTCCAAACGATCTTTATAGGTATGTAATTTCTTCAAGACCGAATGTAATTTCATCCCGGCAAAGTTTTCTTTCACTATTTTGATGAAACAATAGAATATTTGCTGAAACACGCCCATCATGTCAAAGATGGCGCCCACATTCATCATTTGATCGGCTTTTGACCATTGCTGTTGCAGCGTTTCAACAATTTTAGAAAACCCATAGAATTGACTTATCTCAAAATTCCAGCCATCCCAAAATTCCTTATCTACTTGAAAATTTTGCGCGAACATGTCGTGTATTATTTGTAACCGAGCCTTTATCAAAGTAGAATTGCTTTCCTTTGTTCCGGCAGCAACTAACATGAGATTAGTGTCTTTATTTGAAAAATAGACCCACCTTAGCCCACCCATATCTATTGATTCAATCCCGGAGTCCCCCAATTCCCCTTCAGAAAAACTGTTCATCGCCGACAACAATCCTGAAAGAAGTATCCCATCGAGGGGGTGATCAGCGGCAAATTCGTGATAAAACATAGATTTGGAAGATATTTTCTCAATGATCCACAGATATTTCATCGGAGAATTGAGGATTTGCCCTTTTCCAGGGTTGAAATGGGAAACTGAATCTTGGATGGAATCCTTTACAAAATTTTCGTGGAGCACCGTATTATATCACCATCTCCTTCTAGATCACCTTGATTTAATAATTCCGAGAATGTGAAATTGTTCCATAAAAGTATCCCGAAGGTTTTTAAACTTAAAATCTAATATATAATTATCGAATATTCGAATTCGAATATTTGAAATCGAAGTTTGTGTTCTTCATTAGTCCAGAGGAAAAATCATGTTAATTCGCGGAAAAACCTTAGATCTATTGATAATTTCACTGTTAAGCCAGCAATCCACGCCAATGACAGGATATTCCATAGTAAAGGCTATTGGAAAACAATTTCATCCACTCACAACGATTCCAAGTCCGGGAACAATTTACCCACGATTAAAAAAAATGGAGATAAATGGAGATAAATGGATTTAACGCAACTTTCTGGAAGAAAACAAGTTGCGCCATA
>JABCSI010000236.1 GCA_018238965.1 Promethearchaeota archaeon | reverse complement strand
AATTGGCATCGGAAAATAATCCCTCCAAAAGACTAAATTTGGTTTGCAGGCGGGACCTAACAATATTTTCTATCTGTGAGAGAACGCTCAATAATTCGGCAACTCCATTTTCGGCATCGTAGAGATCGGAGGGAACATGAGTGAGAATCTCGGCAGTGAGGGCTTCGGCTGAAATCATCAGTAATCCTCCTTGAGATCTTTATGGATTTCGCACGAATCCACCTTCCGACAAGTGAAACAGGGCTTATCCACCCAAAAATAGGTTTTCTTTTCCCGACGGCGAAAATCTCCATTGGGTAGCCTAAGATTTGGAACTATGGCCAATATCGGGAGATTGTTTATGGGGCACAACATACTGGTATTTTCGATGGTTCCCGCTTTTGGGAGTGCATAAACCGTTTTCCCGCAGTCTTCATTAATACATTTGGCAAACCGCTTACGATTACGCGTTTTTATGATGCAGATTTCATCCCCGCAGAGGGGACAATCGGCCAAACATTCTTTCACGAACATAATTACTGGGAAAAGCAATTGTATTTAAAATCGAAATTTTCTGCTTATTTAAAGAAAACTTATTTGGGACTGATATGACCACATTGTGAACTCTCAAAATGTTTGCTAAATTCTCATAATTTTTACTAATTTTCTCAAAATGTTTACTAAAACCTAACGGAAATACCTCCACATCGAGAGTATAGCTATGTGATGTGATGAATTCATTAGAAAATTTGGAATAGTATATACATTTTCGAGTATCAAATAAAATATCGACAAAAAAGACTGGAACGGCCATGAAAACATTTATAAAGGATATTAGATTTCAACCATTATGACTTTATTGTCGCTACATCGCCTTCGCGAACCTCGAGCAAATCAAATTTCAACCTCTATTTTCTTCCATTCCCCGAAAATAGGACGTCAAATTTGGTGTGAATCTAATTTAGAGTGGGATACAGCTATTCTTTTGGATCATGCGCCCTCAGTGATTGAATATTGCGAGCAAGCGATCGAACTCCATTGGTCCAAAAGTTCCTGGATTCCAGATTTTGTAGCCTTATTAAAGAAGGGAGAGGAATTTCATGCTCTGATTATCGAAGTTAAGTATCTGCAAGACCTTCTGCAGGAAAAAGACCATTTTGAGCAAAAGTATCTTGAAACAGAAGAGTGGATTTCTCACAACTTTTCTCGACTATCTTCTCAAATAAGCAAGTTACCAATAACAAAGATTGATTTTTTAGTTGTGACAGATCAAACCTTACACCAATCGTTTCGGGTTCGCAACTGTCGGAAATTAATTCAAGCAGTAATTGAGGATGATATTGATTATCTTGTTCACAATAAAGTTCAATCTATTCTTAAAGGGAATAAATCCATTACATTGAATTCTCTCGGGAAATCAGTTACGGCCCTTTCTAAAATTGAAGATTTTCCTTCAGAACGAATCTTTCCAACGATTTTCTCCATGATATATTTTTCAGAAATTAAAGTAGATATAGAGAAGATGCTCACACCGACATCTTACGTATATGCTAAACCCCTTTCCTTTATTCCTGTGGATGATTGGTTGAAACAATTTAATTGGGCAGCCCAAACTCATTGTTTACTCCCCATTATTGACCATGAAGATCTCTACTTTGTTGCAAACACCCCCGAAAAATCCATTCAAGCGTGGAAAACAGCGAGTGAAAGGTTGGACATAATTCTACCACTACTAGATTGTTCCATAAAGGAAATAAAATCCCGTGAGATTATCTACGAAGGTAAAACGATACCGTGGTCTACTGCTTATCGCTGGATCTTAAAATATAAAGATGTCAAAGGTGACATTCGCTCATTGTTACCTCAATCCCATCTTGCAGGGCGGAAAATGAAAACTGAACATCCTATTGCGGATAACTTATGGCAATTTGGAAAAAACCAATACCTGCAACGGGAACGAAAAAGTATCCAGCATGCTTACGATATGATGAAAGCCTATTCCAGTGCACAAAAACAGATCAAGCATTGCATGAGCTACCCGACATTTCATCGGAGAATTCAAGCGTTAGAACCAAAAGAAGTTGCCCAACACAGAAGCGGGAAGCGCAATGCAGAAAAAGATTACGAACTGACTGAATCTGAATTTCCCCACGGTGATTTTCCCCTCCAATCTGTTCAAATTGACCACACTCCTTTAGATGTACTTGTGGTTGATGCAGAGCACCGACAAGTGACCGAACGCCCCTATTTGACCATAGCCTTTGATAGTCATACTCGGTGTGTGTTGGGGTATCACATCACCTACAACAAACCCAGCCGCCTTTCAATTGCTTTGACTTTGCTGAATTGTATTCAAGAAAAAATGGATTCCATTGATAAAATTTCCCAACAATTTCCAAGTTTGGATGAAGATACTAAACAATTAATCCAAGCCAGCGATTGGACTCAGGTATATGGTTTACCGTATACTTTACACATGGATAATGGATCAGATTTTCGCAGTAATGACATTGAATTGTTCGGTGCCCGTTATAAAATGCATCTTCATTATCGTGCTGTGAAAAAACCCCAACACGGGGCTTATGTCGAACGGGTTTTAGGGACACTTAACCAACGCCTACATTCGATAGCAGGTACTACCTTTTCAAACTCGGCCGTAAAACGAGATTATCCTTCTGAGAAAAAAGCCATTTACACCATAGAAGAAATTGAAGCGCGGGTCTTAATTGAAATTCTCCGTTATCATGAAGATTATCATAATGGCATTCAGATGCCTCCGATAAAAAAATGGAATCAAGCATTTGCATTTAAGGATAGAGAAGGGGCAATAAGTAAGAACCTCGGTCAAATTGACCCAAATTTGTTTCATTTAGACATATTGCCATCCGAAAATAGATCTGTTCAAAAACACGGAGTCCAATTATTCAATTTACAGTATGCAGATCCTCGGATTCAACAATATGTCGGGAAACGAAGTGGATCCAACAGAAAAAATCCCCAATCATTTCTCATAAGATATGATCCACGGGATATCAGGGAAGTATATTTCTTCGATCCAAATTTAAACGGGTATATTGAGTTAAAATGCCATGATCGCTTTGTTCAAACTTATTATCGGGATCAAAGTTTGAGTTTATGGCATTGGCAAACAATTAAGCGAGATCTTAGGCATCAAAATAAAGGATCTCCTTCCCATAGGCAAAAATACCACGCATATATGCGAGCTCAACAATCAATGGATCTCGAAGCAGCTTCCAGGACTAAGAGTGTTCGCATAAGACGCGCCCGAGAACTAGGAAATCAAGCCACTCGGGCAGAATATCCTCAATCTCTTCCGGATTTCGCATTTGATGAAGATCCCCTTTCTGACTTGGATCCGTCTTTATTTAAAATTTCTATCGATGAAAGTGAAATTGAATATATTGAAATACCCCCTGATGAAGAAAATCCATTCTTTGGCATAACAATGGATGCTCCAAAGGAGCAAATACAGGAAGTGAAAGAAAAACATGGCTGATATGATATGCTTTGAAGAGGATTGTAAGTTATTACAACCGAAAAATATTTGGACTGAACAACTGGCTAAGATAATCGAGAAACGTCAAGCGTTTTATATGTATCCTTTGGCTAAAAAACTCATTCAATCGCATTTTCATCCCTTATTTTTGAGTGCAACAACCAATTCAAATGATCGCGGAAGGATCTATTTTTTCTATGGTGGTTATCACACGGGAAAATCCTATTTATTAAAATATACCTTAGTGTTAATTAAACGGAATTATCCCGAGATCTGGCAAATCGCTGAAGCCCCCATCATCAAATTAGATCTCAATAATAATATTAATACTGCGAATCAATTGCTGCTTTATCTCTTGGCAAAATTAGGAAGACCGATCAATCCAAAAACCCTCCTTCATTGGAAAAAAACGAATTTGATCAAAGAGCGGCTTCAAGGGATGTTGATACGAACGTTGGAGGGATGTGGTACTCGTATTCTGATATTAGACGAATGTCAAAAGCTTCTTCAATCGCGAAATTCCAATATTACCGACATCTTTGAACTTTTGAAGGACTTAAGCACAAAAACCAATTGGAACACGGAATTGCGGACTCAAATCGTGCTCTGTGGGACGAAAGACGGAATTCCTCTTTTAGAAGCTGCAGATTGGATCCAAGGACGAACTCGAACAATCAAACTTCAGGAACTGGGGCGACAAGATTTCGGAGTGTTCCTCATGCGATTGTACCGGGATTACATCTCCTTAGGAGTATCTGAAAAATGGAGTTTGGTAAATAAAGGTGGTGAAAGCGAGAAATGGGTTTTAAATCATGAGATGGCGTTGTATATATATCAGCGAACTCAAGGAAAAGTGGGTCTTACAGTCGATTTAATCCGAACTGCTGTTCTTTCAGCATTGCATGATGGTCGGTTATATCCCGAAAAGTATGATTTTGAAGATGTGCAATTAAGCGAAAAATTTTTCATTGCTCAGCCCAAATCTGCTAAACCAATTACAAAATCTTCTCAAAAGAAGATTAAACTTTCCATCCAAGATCGCACATGTATAATAGAAAACTGCTCAAGAAATCACAAACCTTATGCCAGATACGCTTCTTTGGTATATCACTATAAAATTAAGCATCCCGAAATTAACCTCGTCTATGAGGATGATAACCATGACCGCCACAATTAATATTCCTGATATTAGTATAATGTCTCCATCAGAATTAATTTCCCACCGAAACTGGGGAGATGAACCTATCTGGAAGATAATCATAACCTATCCATCACATTTACGGCGGTGGTTCACCAATCTTCGAGATGCGTTCCATAAGTATACTTGTGAAGGTTATTCCTCGCAACTTTTTGATACTTTTCATTTACGAGAAAGTTTTTGGCTGAATTTTTGGAGTTATTTATCTCAATCCGGTTCTCTTGAGGCGAGTTTTCTTGCAAGTGGTGGAATTAGAGCCTGTTTTAGCTTAGAGTGGTGCATTTTTTTACTAAGGCGGTATTTTTTAAAGACCAACTCCATTCCCAAATGCTCCGACAAATTATATATCACGATCTATTATTATTCCAATAAAGGGATTTTCCAGAATCGAGGAATCAAAAATTGGGTTGAACTTCGCTATGAATCTCTGAATGATCTAACTCCAATTGGTAAAGAAGAACAGAAATTAAGTTCTCCTGAAGGACTAGAAAGAGTTAAGGATCTGGTTCTAAATTACTATAAACTATATAATCGATTACCTACTCGCCAGGAAAATGGTTTTAAGTTCATTTTTAAAGCGGCAAAGCGCAAAACTTGGATTGAATTTGGCATTGAATCATGGGCAGATTTGGTGTATGCAATATTTAACAAAGCGTTGATTTCTGGCTGTTGGAAAGGGATAAAGGGGCTTTACCGCGCTCAGCAAGCAGTGAATCAATATTACACCCAAACAGGAGATATCCCATCGGGTAGATCCAAAATTAATCCTAATCTTGCGAAAGCTTTCAAAGAAGGATATTGGAAGGAATGGGGGATTTTCACATGGAAAGATCTTTGCGTAAGCGTGTTTGGAGACATTCAAGATTGCAATTCCACCTCCACCTATCAAGAACAATCTTTCCTATTATGACCTTTTTTCTCATTTTATATTTGTATAATTGAATCTTTGGCAGATTTCTTCGTGATTTTGAATAAGGTAAATTATCGAACGAATCTTTCGCCATTAAATACCTAACTTCTTTGGAACTATGATCATAAGGTATTCGAAATTTAAAATATCCCCTCTATTTAAAATATTTAGCAAACATTTTGAGAAATTTTGCAAACATTTTAAGAAAAATTAAGTATTTTAGTCATTCATTTATAAGGAATTTTGCAATCATTTTGAGAGTTCACACACATCTACCCAAAGTAATCAACAGATCCAAATACCGAGGTTATTAAAAGAAAAAACGAGTATAAGCACCCTGGAAGAGCAATTAGAACATTATATCCATATGAATTTTAGAAAACATTTCACAAATTTTCTTCTTGAGTGTGGTTTAGAGGCAGAGGAACCAACGCTTTTGAATCGCACCTATGAAATGCTACTCGATTTTCATGCAACCAATCCCACAAGACCAATTTCATCAAAATTATTACAGGCAGCAGGAGCACGTGCAATTCAAGAAATGGCTCTGCGACGTAACCAACGGTATGAATTCAGAGGAATATACAAACGTTTAAAAATTTCTATGCGGGATCTGGCATGTTTTCCTTCAATTCCCCGCCGTGAACAGATTGTAATGATTTTTGAATCCATCGCGGATAAAATTTCTGCCCAGATGTTGACCAAAACGAAATCATACGTAAGTAATTTCTATAAAAGAGTGCCTTACCCCAATGCACTTGTTGGGATCGCATTGTACCACGCAAGCATATCAAGGCAAGAACGATTTACCTTATCCACAATTGCCACAATTGTTAATATTTCGGCTTCTACGCTGTATATTTTAAAGAATAAATTTCCTAAGATCCCAGAATGCACGATGAGTGAAAGAGTGAAAAAGTGAAAAAATATTCTAAAAAATTGTGCAAACTCAAAGTTATTTATCTTCGGTTTTCAACCAAATCAAGACATCATCAGAATCTGCAGATTCCTTGGAGAGATAGAATGGAAAGCTTTGAGTATTGACTTTATCCCATCCAAAATAGACCTCAATCACGATCTCAGAA
>JABCSI010000235.1 GCA_018238965.1 Promethearchaeota archaeon | reverse complement strand
CCTCCTAATGCGAATCTTTCATGAGAAGACAAACTCATTGCTTCTCTATACATTTTATCCATTTTAGAGTCTCTTATTATTATTTTTTTCTCTCCTCGCTCAGTATAGGAAATTGATGAAGTGTGTCCCATAGAAATTGATAAAAATGTATTTTCAAAGAATGGTTTTATATGTCGGTGATCGTGTTCAACGTTATGCCATATAGAATTAAGAAAAACAGAAGCGTCATTTTCAAGATCAAATAAAGCTGGATACTTTCAACCTACTAAGTGGATAGCGAATTTTGAGAAAAAACATCAAACTTTTTTCATTTATAATTTCTCACTAAAATATATTAACACTTTTTCACTAAGTAAATAATAAATTCCAATTATAAAATTACTCAAAATTTCAAATTCAGGTTAAAACTTTATGCTAAGTGGTTAGTGGGTTAAAAATATCCTAAAAAAGTAAAGAATTTTTCCTTCAATGGCCTGGTTAATTACAATCGGCGACCATAGATCATATAGACTCCCATTAGAGTGTCGGCACTTTTTTTTCCTTGAGCAACTGTGAAACCTTTTTCGGTGAGTAGATCGGTTAATTCAATATGAAGATTGGCACCACCCGTAAGATGAGAGTGGACTTCCATGGCGATTTGCTGGATTTTCCCCCAGTCCTCCTCGTTAAGTCCTTGTAACACTTGTTTTTCATGATTTTCGGCATCTAATTTTAGTAAATTTATTTTTTTGATATTGTTTTCAGCAATAATATTGGATAAAGTGCGTAGTTGGCATTGAATATTACATCCTTTCTTATAGTAACGCTTAAAATACCAGCTCAATAAGGGTCTGCGTAAAAATCGGGGTATTTTTGGAACCTCTTTAGGTTTAATTTCCCGTAGTTCATCATAATTATCAACAAATTTGTCAAGTTTGAAATCTATATCCACCCGATTAAAGCAAGAATTTCCTGATGAATGGGGCATGTAAAGAATACTGGCTTCTCCATCTTCATCGGAAAGCCCGATATTGTAATTTTTTATATTGTGGGGAAGGTTAGCGAGATTTGCTTCCAAAACCTCGAATATATCTGGAACAGGTTCAAAAGTGTAAATTTGAAGATTATTTGCTTTTTTTGATGCATAATAAGAAAATAGACCCATATTTGCTCCCACATCGAAGATTACATCCCCGTCGTTAATTGAAATCCCATGTTGGAGGTAAACATTTTCGATGAAAACTTCTTCGATAACCCATCTTGCCGTAAACTTATCAAGAATATAGATTTGTTCCCCATTGGGAAGCAACATTTGTCGCATAACTAACAAATATGTGAGGAATTTTAAAAATATTATGCATAATAGCAGTATTACAACAAATCGTTTTTTCAATTAGATTTGTATGCCACTAATTCTTACAAGTTGAAAGAGAAATAAGGGCCTAAGTTGTTCAATTTATGGGAAAAAATAAATTTAGGTCCACAATTCATGAATTTGTTATTAATTACCATGCCAGATCAAGTCTGACCAAGCCAGATCAATCGATCTGAATCTTTCTTTTCGATTTTTTGGGATCAATCATTTCCAACCTTACTTCCAAAATGCCGTTGTTATATCTTGCCTTGGCAATACCCGGATTAATTTCCGAAGGAAGGGGGATAACTTTCCTATAGTTTCTGGAAGATTTTTCAAATTCTGGGGATCTTGCCACAATTTCCAATTCAAAGGGTGAAGCTTTCAATTCGATATTTTCCTTTTGGACGCCCGGAACTTCAGCCACGACCACCAAATAGGTTTTCCCTTCATCTGTTGTTTCTTCATAGATATCAATTAAGGGGTCCCGTTCCATTTTGATTTCCGACTCTCCTTCGGGCTTGGTTTTCACATTCCCAAAAGAATTCATGATGGGTTTTCCATCGGGTCCAAAGCCGAAATTCATGCCATAAACAAATGGACCCTGCATCCCCATCTTATTATTTGCCATGAATTTCTTCAACTCCTCCGGATCCATATTTTTTAATTGCTCCGGGTCAAAATTCATGTTTTGCATATTCTTTAACATAGCGTTGAATATTTTTCTAAAAGATGTTGTATCAATATTCGGGGGAACAAATCCTGAAAAGGCTTTGAGCATGTTTTTCATCTGCTCATCCAAGGTATCGTAGAACTCTTCGCCCAAATTGAAGGGATCATCCTCATTCTCGAAATCCGAATCGTCGTCATCTTCGGGCTTTTTTTTTCTTGGCGTCATATTCTATAATAATAATAGGAATTCATCGCCAAAAACAATTGTCTCTTTGATCTGCATGTGATCTATCGGTGATCCACATGATCGTTTTAAGCCCCAAATTCCCGAATTATCGATGACTCAATTTCCAGTCAGATTTCTCAAGATACATCAGTGAATTAAAAATATGTGGATTAATGTTCAAATATCTTTGAGTTCTAAATTCCAGCGCTTCAGTGTGGGAAAGATGTGAATGTTGGAGAATGGATTTTCCACTCCATGAAAAACTCTAAGGGCTTTTTATTCAGTATCCTATTTTATGAGCAAATTTTTTTAAGATCAACAACAAATAAAGAGTAGTTTAGAGAATTTGGGTATTTGAGTATTTGAGTTATTTACAATATAAAAATATGAAAAAAAATTCTAAAAAGTGAAAAGTTATGGTATTTGATCAAATGGATCCTGAGGAAATGGAATTATACTTGGACGTATTGAAGGAAGGAACAACCCCGTTCGATCGCTTCGTTGCTCGTGGGTCAATGGAAGATGTCGTCGATATACCTGGCCCACGCTCCAAGATCGATCGGTTTATGTATCGAGCAATTCGTCAAACATGCGCTGATCACTCAACTCGCATGTTGCCCCTTATTGGAAGTGCGGGAACAGGAAAAACCCACGCGTATTGGGCATATAAATCAATCGAACGGAAAGTTGCGCTACGTGCTCAAGGAGCAGAAGTAGATATCCCCGATAATATTCCCGATAATTGGACGATCGTTTATGTACCAAGCCCGCCCGCAGCAGTGCGGATTTTGCTACACGTGTATACTTGTCTTCTCGATGAGTTAACGGCCGATATTTTGCGGGTTGTTGCAGATAAACTGGTTGGTCGATGGGGAGGCCTTAAGAAAAAGAAATTGGGCCTGTTTGGAGGACAAGATCTGGATGAAACCATCCAAAATGGTATTCGGGAATATCCAGGTATCTTCGCTGACTGTGTGAAGAGTCTCTGCATCTTTGCAATCGATAAGGAGCGTTCCGGCTTAGCAGAGCGCTGGCTTTTGGGTGAAGATTTGGATGAAAGTGATTTAGATGCCCTTGGAATCAATTCCGTTATTGAAAGCGATGATATTTGCCTGGCCATGATTAAATTGCTCTGTGAAAATGCGGGGAAAACCATCGTTCTGTATTTCGATGAATTGGAAAGCCCCTATCGGATGATTGGTCCCGAAGCCGAAGCGAAATTTCTGGAAACCCTGAAGCGAATTTACAATGAAATCAAGAATCTGGTTATTGTGCTTGCAGTATTAAAGGAAATCTGGCCACGGGTACTTGAAACTGCAGATACTGCCATGAAATCCCGTATGGAGGAAGATCGAGAACTCGAGTATTTCAAATTTGATGATCTTTTACTCTATTTCGCCAAGGCGATTGAATATTTCTGGTCTCAGAATAACTTGAATCCGCCCATCTATCCTCTCTTTCCGCTAAATGAAGATGTTCTCCGGGCAATTTTTGATAAAACCACCGGAAATCAACGGTCCATTATCAAATTGATACGATTATTCGTCGATAAAATTGTTTATGATGAAATGTCATTGGATGAAGTTATTAAAAGTACGGCGGCCGAGGCAACATCGACTGCTACGGCAACATCTACTGCTGCTGCAACATTAACCGCCTCGCCCAAGGCTGCACCCACTGCGCAAGGAAAATCGATATTGGATCAAATTGAAGAATTAATGCAAGATGAGGATTATACTATCGAGGCTAATCCCCAATCTGTTGCTGGGGCAGCATTGAAATCCATAAAGGTGATTGCGGAGAAGTATGGGAAGGAAATCAAGTTGGTGTCTCCCTGGGCGTTTACATTTAATAAAAGAGGATATAATCTGGCTGGGATGATAGAGTTCGAAGGTGTTAAATTCGGATTAGAAATTCCTTCTGTGAAAACCTTTAATAAAAGTGGGGGGGTCGCTGCCTATTATGCTACTAAGCGTGTGGCCAATTCAATTAGTGTTGGATCTGTTGATAAAGCATTGATAATTATTCCCGCAGGAACCGGTGGTGCAAAATATAAATCAATTTTGACCCAAAATGAGGGGAAAATATTCAAGTTTGAATTCGATGAGGATTCGGCTAAATTCTTGATTTCCCAAGCCATTAAACATCCCTCAAAAGATGGATTATATATGGCGGAAGCGATCTTCGGAAAAATCCCCGAATATGAACCACCTGTAGCTCCCTATGAGATGGAACAGGAAGAATCTGCTGAAGAGGGTTCAGATGGGGCAACTGACGAGGCAGCAGACGGCGAATCTTAGAATAATTCCAACCCAGAAGAATAATTTCTAGCACTAAAACTTTTTTTTCCATATTTTTATTTAATCGTCGAGCAAGCGCAAAAGTTTAAGGAGATCAAGATAAATACAATAATTGTAGGCTTTAAATCGATTTGTAGATGAAGGGAACCCTTATGGATATTTATTTAGATGGGGATTGGGCTATGATTGCCGATAAAACCAATTCCGGCGTTACCGAGCAATGGTATAGGCCAGAATGGATAAAGGATCATCTCGATTTAATTGAACCCATTGAAATTCCTTCTAATTTTAACACCATGGAAGGCCTTGAAAATTACGTTGGAGTGGTTTGGCACTTTAAAAAACTGCCCGAAATACCCTATCGCCCCAAATCACATGAATATTCCATTGAATTTGAAGCTGTCAATTATCATACCGAAGTTTGGCTTAACGGACAATATTTGGGAGAGCATAAAGGAGATTTCCTTCCCTTTCGATTTGTTTTCAATCCCCGGTTAATTTCCTTGACCGGTGTTAACTACCTTTCGGTTAAAGTCTCGAATGAATTCGATCGATCAGGCATTCCTTCAGATATCTACGATTGGTATAATTGGGGTGGAATTCACCGTTCTGTTAAACTATTACTCCTAGAAAATACCCGAGTTACTAAAATTAAGATAACCACTGAAATTCCCGATTTAGCAGCTGATTCCTCTATTATAAATGTGGATTTCACGATTAAAAAACCCCAAGAATTCTTGGATCGATGCTACGCCATGCAGATTGAGCCCGAAGTGGAGTGGGAACTCTATTATTTGGGCCGATTTTTCAATGGTGAAACACAATTTAACAAGGTGTTACTCCAAACGGGTATTCAGGATGTAAATCAATATACATTACCGGAACTTGCCCACGTGGATCACAATGAAGCCGCCCTAAAAGCATATTTTGCTCCAGTCTTCGATAAAATGGAGAAGTATGAAGAACCCATAGACCTGGAAACCTTTTTTTCCCAATATTTGCAAAGTATAAAAGGATCTTCTACCCCACGAAGGAATTTGTTTGAAGAAATTAGTGAATTTGATACGATTGATGAAATTGATGAAATTGATACAATCGAGGAAATTGATGAAGAATCGGAAGAGGATGAACTCAATTCTTCAATTCGAATCGGCCTTCACTCTCCCTCATTATGGTCGCCCGAATCGCCTGAATTATATTCTATTCGGATTCACTTAAATGGGATTGATGAGGATAAGGAAATTCGATTCGGCATTCGACAAATTGAAACCCAAGGCCCCTATTTGTATCTAAATAAAAAACCTATTCGATTACGGGGAGCTTCCATGCATGAAGAACAAATGCCCTATGGAAGACATTATCCGAATGAATTACGGAGAAAAGAAATCATCAAAATGAAATCCTTGGGATTTAATGCCCTCCGGACGGGACATTATCCCCATGATGAAAAACTCCTCCACTATGCCGATGAGGAAGGGCTGTTGATTCTGGAAGAAATCCCCCTGTATGGAAATTGTGATTTTCGTAATCCCGAAACACTACAAATTGCCAGTTCGATGCTCTATACGTTAATTAAACGAGATTTCAATCACCCGTCGGTTATCCTTTGGTCAGTTGCTAATGAAATTCCAACACTGGATCATGCTTGTTATACAGGTGTGAAACGATTAATCCAATTGGCTAAACGATGGGATCCCTCAAGGTTAGTTAGCTATGCCAGTTCCCACTTCACAATTGATCCATTACGGAAATACTGTGATGTGGTTTGTATAAATCTATACATGGGCTGGTATTATGGAAGTGTTTTTCAATTAAATCTCCTGTTGGATATTATGTATTGGACTAAACCCCAATCTCCATGGATCCTTACCGAATTTGGTGCAGGGGCGCATCCTAAAATTCCGAGAATAAGAAAAAGAGGGAAAAGAAAGGAAAATAGCGGAAATAAGATTAAGGAAAGTACTGTGGGTAGGATAAGTAAGACGAGTAAAACGAGTAAGACAAGTAGGATGAGTAAAAAAAGTAAAAAAAGTAAGAAAAGTAAAAAAAGTAAGAAAAGTAAAAAAAGTAAGAAAAGTAAAAAAAATAGAAGAAGTAAGAAGAAATATTCGGATTCCCTACAATCTAGGATAATTGCTTATACTATTCAGCTTGTAAAC
>JABCSI010000234.1 GCA_018238965.1 Promethearchaeota archaeon | reverse complement strand
CAATTACAAAATGAGCAGTTAAAACTAGAAGATATCATTGATTGGGACCTTAAACAATTTGAAATTGTTGGAACAGGAGTAGAGGAAGGCCCCAGATTAGAGAATTTAAAATCGCTAATGGACACGGTGACTTCCAAAACATTTGATGCCCAAACAATGACTGCGAGTAAACGAAAGGAGATCGATCAAAAAAATCTAATTTCCGTGGAAATGAATATAAAAATCATAGGAATAAAAACTGCGATCATCATTGGCATCAGTAATGCTTCAGATTCTCCAGTTACGGAAGGCAAAATGCGCCTTCGTTTTGATGACAACTTGCAAGTACGCCCCCAATTCGATGACCATGAATTTGAACGAATTGAAGGTGAATTGATAATCCATATTAATGAACTCCCGGGTCAATCGAGTCAAACATTACGAATTTACGTCTCTGGCGTGGAAAATCGACAATTTAGCATAGATGGCTTTTTTCAATTCCGGAACAATAAATTTACAATGCGTCTCATCAAAATGGAGCAGATTAGTGTAGATTTCAATTTACCTTCCATAACTCCCTCAAAATGTGAAGTGGGAGAAATTAAGACGATGATGAAGGATCCGGACTATTTTAAACGAATGCAAGGAATCGGATGTCCAATTATCTCTGATTTAAATGAGATAATGAAATTATTTGATGAAATTATGAAAAAATACCAGATGGTTCAGATCCTAAAACATAATGATCCTACCCCCATGTGGTTCTATTCCGGGAAAATCCAAAATCCTTCAGGAGAAATGTTGGAAATTTTGGCCATTCCCCAAGTTAAGAATAACTATTTTGCTTTGTATGTAAGTTGTAAAAATCAAAACATCGTGAATACGCTAGTTCACAATATTATTTTAGATTTTCAAAATTTCTTAATCAACCGTAAATTTCTTTCAAAAGATTATCGCTTAATTGATTTAAATTGCACTAGTTGCCAGAAAGTTTTAGATCGATTTCCAGAATCTAAAGAAGGGATTAAATGTAATAAATGCGGGTATAGCCAATTAGTTTGGTGAATCTCCCCGTTAACACCTTATGTCATATAGAATCATGATCTGGGAAATGAACGCCTCCGTATTTCCCATTGTTAGAAGCTTTTTTATTGAATACAATACTTTACTTTGTGAATATCTACGAATTTACCAGTAGGAAAAATACCCATGCCCCCATCCCACGATCCAATTTCAACACTAGGTAGTAGCCTCGGAAAAAAAGTAATTATCAAATGTAAACGTCACAAAACCTTCACAGGGGTTTTAAAATCCTTCAATACACACCTTAATGTGCTTCTGGAGAATGTCTCCTTTACGTTTTTTGAACGTAATCCAGAAGAAGATAATGCATTAGAGGAAAAATCGGAAAAATTTAATCGGATCGTTTTACGTGGCGACTCTATTGTGTTCATTGGTTTAAAATAATCAATCTATTCTTTTTATTCATTTTTGCTCTTTTTGCGTTACAAGTACCTTAAGAAATTCAATGAGGGCTTGCTTAAGGTCAAAATTATGGACTTCTATTTTCGTGAGCAAATTGACGGCATATTCCTCTTGCATGGAATACAACTCAGGTGAATCTTGGGAGAAAATTTCATGGAGAAGTTGACGGTTCGCGGTAGACCGATCCATCATTTGCATTGGTTTGAAATATGGCGAAAGGCCATGACAATAGGGACATTGATCAGTTCCTTTTAAATTTGGCAGAATTGAGGAGCAAAAAACACAATCGACTAAACAACCTTGCTCATTAATATTCTCATTCGTATGTTCCTTCATAAGAAATTATTGAAATTCGAGGCATATTAATAAATCGAAGAACGGTGATTCACACAACGCGAGAAATCTAAATCTTACGAAATTATTCGACAGACAGGGAATATTGAACGGGTTGATTATTGCTTTGGTTTTCTGCGAATGAATTTTTGCATTTCCCTTAATCGATTCCGCAGTGTCACTTCGGTGATACCCACAGCCCTTGAAATTTTAGTCTGTGAGATTTTTATATTGCTATGCTGACTTGCTTCGTATAATGCGGCCGCAACCAATCCTTTGGGGTCTTTTCCCGAGAGGGAGTAAACCTTCTCATATCGATCTAAGATCTTCCCTGCGTTAACTTCAACTTTATGTGGAAGGTGTAATTTTGAGATGTAGGCAGATACTAAGTCTTTAGGACTAATGGTAGGGCTTGGAAGGTTTAATTCCTTGATGAGCGACTGATAACATTTGGTAATTTGATGAAAGGTTGAATCAGAAACATCTACAATATTTTGGAGAGTTCGTGGGACCTTTTCAGCTCCACAGGCATAATAAATTGAAGCAGCCACCATCGCCCTAATGCTCCGTCCTTTCAATAATCCTAGTGTAAAAGCTTGACGATAGAGTTTTATAGCATATACTTTCACATATTGGGGCAGATTCAACAATTCGCCGATCCTTTTAATTTCTGAGGTGGCCTGAATCATATTCCTCTGTTTCCAAGAATAACGACTGTCCCATTTTACCGCTTTACGGAGGCTTTCGGGCATGGGAGCTCTTTTATCAATCATTGTAGCCATTTGGAGATCCGGAATCAAGGGATTCACGGGACTACCATGGGTTTGACGCTTTTGACGTTCTGCCTTGGAGAACGCGCGTTCTCCACTATAGGCCATGGAAATAATATGATCCTCGATAATCAATCCGCATTTACTACAAATTTGCTCGGCGCGCTCTTCATCCATAATAAGTTGATGGAGACCACCATCTATACAATAATCATCGACGCTCCGAATTGTCTTACCATCTTCATTCACCGAATTATCTTCAGGACGGTATGTTAAGGGAACAGTAATACGAATAATGGTTTGATTAATATGATCTTCCTCTTCGAAGGAAAATTGGCCCTTTTGCTCTTTTTTTTCTACATAAAAAGATATTCCAGATTGTTCTACCCACCAATAGGCGGATCCCTCGGCTGTAAGCCATGTTTCTTCCCCATAAACCCGAAATACATCCCGCATTGTACTTTTATTAAGCTGAATGCCTTCTTCTGTTTTTCCCTTGAAGGAATCCAAGAATCCTACCGTAATAATGGGAGGGTTTTCGGCATTATCTTCACGACGATAATAGAAACGCAAGCCTTGCTCGACATAAACCATTTGGACAGAATATTTCTCAAGGAGGATTTCTTCATCCGGTGGACCAAACAGTTCAACCACATCACTTTTGGTGATAGGAGAGCGGTCTTGCAAACCTGCTAACCCATATCCACTGTAAATTGTTTTCATCCGTTAATCCTCCGCAAATTTGTTCGGGAATGGAGCCCCCCAAATTCCTCTAAAAAAAAATAATCTTTACCCTAGGCTAAATCGCTGTGATGCTTTTGTATTGAGTTATTGATTTCCTAATTTATATAGATTTGGATTTAAATGAAGGATTCCGTCTCTGGGTTATTTGAATAATCGAAAATAGATTTAAAAATAATTGAATAACTTAAAATTGGATATCAAAAAATTGAACTTCGATGGAGGGAACCATTATGATATCAAGGCGATGGCTCGTCTGGTTGTTCCTCTTCGAGATTTCCTTCCGCCCAAGTCCCCTTCAAATAAGCACCGGCATGCTTTTTAGCAATATCAAAAAACTCGGTATCACTGATACCCGCCCGTAATTTTTCCACCAGTCGTTTGGTCTGGGTAAACAACGCCATTTTTTCTTCCTTAGAAGAATCTTCTTGGAGGTTTTTAATGTCTTGCACAATATCTTGAAGAACTGACCTTGGAAGATCTAAATCGCTGAGCTTTAGTTTAGTTTCAAATGCGTTAACAATAGCACTGGTTCCCGAAAATTTACCCAAATATATTCGCCGAGTCTGACCAACCCATGCAGGGTTTATTGGTTCATAGGTAGCAGGATGGGCAAGTAAAGCATTAATATGCAAGCCAGATTCGTGGGCAAATGCGTTACTTCCCACGATAGGTTTATGGGCGTTTAATGGTAGCGTAAAGATTTTTTCAACTAAATGGGATAATTCGGTCAATTTTTCCAATTTTATGCCAGTTTTGATACCCATTCCTTCCAAATTCATTACCACTTCTTCAAAAGCTGCGTTTCCTGCCCGTTCCCCATATCCATTAACACATACATGGGGAATCGTTGCCCCGTGAAATACCGCCGCACAGGTATTTGCAACAGCTTGCCCAAAATCAATATGGGTATGTAATCCTATCTCGGTTGTGGCATTTGTCCAATCTAATTTAGATTTTAAGAGCTCAATCAGGTAAGCGGAAGAATCAGGTTGCAATATTCCCACTGTATCGCCCAATATCATACTTTTTGCCTGGTTATCGATGGCCAATTGTCCGATTTTCAATAAGTGGTCGGGTTTTGCTCGGGAACCATCTTCGGTCACCCAATTATAGGATAGTCCGTGATCCCGGGCATAATCATAAGCCCCTTGAATCATTTCTATTTGCTTTTCGTAGTCTATTTTAAATATGCGCAGATGCAGGTCGCTTATGGGCATAAATAACACAATTTCACTCAAATCGGCTTTCAGACATGCATCAATATCGGTTAGTCTTGGTCGGGCGATTCCTAAAATAGTAGAATTCTGTAGATCGAGGTGTTTAATGGTTTTCACGATCTCCAATTCATAGGGAGACACTGCCGGAAATCCCACAGCAATTTTCGCAGTTCCGATTTCGTCCAAATATTGAGCAATGGTTTTTTTTTCCTCTAAAGTAAGAAACACACCTGGAGTCTGCTCACCGTCTCTGAGGGTTTCATCCCAAATTGAGACTTTTTTAGGTCGATCTGCAGGAAGAACTCCTGGAATCCGATTATAATCGAAGAGAAGTTCCCCGAGATCTTCTTTGGAAAATTGATATTGTTGTTTTTTCAGAGATGTCATAAATGTCATAACCAACGGGCATTGGGGTATTGAGATATTCAGAAATTGATATTTTGAGATATTGGGGAAATGCGATATTCGATATTTAATATATAATATACAATATATGATATATGATATTCGATATTCGATTTTCGATATTTCCTATTATCGCCTAAATTTGGATTCCTAAAAAACGTTTGTTCTTGTGGATTTTTTGATTTTCCGAGGCTGGATCATAAAAGGGGAACCTTAATTGCGATTCCACCACTACTGATGATCAGAAATATGCAAATTCAATACATCATAGGTCCCGCCGGTTCTGGGAAATCTACACTCACAAAAGCCCTTTTAGACTATATACGCGCATATAACCAAAGTATATCCGTAATCTCGATCAATTTAGATCCCGCGGTCCAGCAGCTCCCCTATACTCCGGATATCGACATCCAGGATTATGTCAGCGTCCAGGAAATTATTGATAAAACAGGGTTGGGGCCCAATGGGGCAATGATCGCAGCCACCGATAAAATGATAGATTATATTGAGGATTTAAAGTATGAAATCGACCAGTATAACGATCCCGAAATAATTTTGGTGGATACTCCGGGTCAATTGGAATTGTTTTCCTTCAGGAATTCGGGACCCATGATTGCAAACGCACTTGGTTTTGGCTCGGTTCAACGGGGCATAATATTCTGCTACGATAGTTTGTTGTGCGGAACCCCGAATGGGATGATTTCTACACTACTCCTAGCTTCCTCAGTGGGATTTCGTTTTGCCAATCTACCGCAACTGAATCTGCTTACCAAAAAGGATTTGCTTTCGGAAGAGAAAACGAACCGAATCTTGAGCTGGATGGAAGATGATTTTGCTTTACTGGATGCGATCGAGACTCTGGAACACGGAATTTTACGGGAATATACTGTGGCATTGGGACGCGCCTTCGTCGAATTTGGGGCAGTCTCCGAACTTCTCCCCGTTTCGGCAAAATATAATGAAGGTGTCGATATGGTTTGGGGAAAAATCCAGCAAATTGTCAATGACGATACCTCCCCTTACTATTAAGGTTAATCATGGATAGTTAGTGATGAGTTTTCTTAGCTTTTTTGGCTTTATGAGTCTATTTTTATGAGTCGATATTTCTGAGTCGATATTTCTGAGTCGTTATTTTTTTTTTATTACTTTTTGTTCCAATGTAAGCAAAGTTAAAATTAGGGGGCTTCTATCATTCTCCTAGACCATCGCATTAAATGACATGTGTGTGGGAGTGGTCTCCGTTTTTTTCAAATTGATAATTGATACTTGATACTTGGCTGTCCGATTCGTTGGGACACATTGGAACTGGTAGAACCTTTGGTGACGCATTTATGAGCAATGCAAAAAAGAAAAACATTGATATGTCCGATAATGCCGTTTATGTTGGAAAACGACCCACCATGAATTATGTAATGGCTGTAATGGTGATTTTGAACCGAGGAGTTGATTGTGTAATTAAGGCACGGGGGCGCGCAATCTCCCATGCAGTAGATGTAGCCGAAATTCTGCTCAACAAATTTTACCCTTCGGCAAAATACAAAGATATTCGGATTTCAACAGAGCATTTAACCAATGACGATGGAAAGATTAGTAATGTGAGCTCGATGGAAATTGAAATTTCGCCGAATTAAAGCAGATGGGAGTAAGAGCGGTTATCGAACAAATCTATTTTTAATCTTCCAATCCTGAAATCCAATTGTTAAACAAGAAATCATCAATAGTCAAGGGGCTTTTCTTTAACTTTTTCTGCAATTCTTTTC
>JABCSI010000028.1 GCA_018238965.1 Promethearchaeota archaeon | reverse complement strand
TCGTAACAAGGTAGCCGTAGGGGAACCTGCGGCTGGATCACCTCCTACAACATGCACTGGGGGCTAACGCTCCCAGGCACTCTTTTTCTTTTATTTCTATTCAATTATTTCTTTTTAAATTTAATATCTTTATTGGGCCTATAGCACAGTTGGTAGAGCGTCTGACTTGCACTCAGAAGGTCGGGGATTCAAATTCCCCTAGGTCCACACTTTGACTTTCTTTATAAAATTCTTTAAAGATGTAATTTCGTACCAAAATTTTTTAAATTTTTACAAAATAACAATTGGTAATGTACTTTTCACTTTTAAAATTAGCAGATTGGGATATGGATAAATACCAATTAGTATTACAGATATCCAGTATTGTTGCAATAATAATTATTCTAGTATATGTTGTATTATCCTCTAAAAATAGTGAATAATGAAATATTAATACTTATTTTGATTTTGCAGCCGTAACAATTTTAATCACATCATTATTTTTTAATTCGTAATTTTCTCCTAACCTCATTTTTGATTTGGCATCTAATCCATAAATAAAATTTTTTGCTAAATCTGAATGGATCTTGCTCTTAACAAAATCCTTCAATTTCATTCCTTGAGAAATTAAATGGGCATCAGGCAATACTCTTCCATCCTTATCGGAAAAATTATTTGCGTCATAAACTGGATAAACTACTATTTGCTTCAATACTGTAAAAACTGCATAATTTAATACTTCTTGAATACCCGTGTTCTTGAAATTCTTAAAAATTTTTTCTTTTATATTTATCAAGGCATTTTTCTCCGCCTCAGAGAGTTTTTCAGGATTAATTAAGCGGAAATCTGCATTTCCTGGAGTGTATTTCAAAATATGTTGTTCCTCATATTTGCGAAGCCAATATTCAGCCAAAGCACTACATGGGATAATTTTGTTTTCATATTTTTGTGAAATTTTCAAAAAAATATCTTCTCCTGCAGCTTTATCTATTTTATTTGCCGCAATTAGGATTGGTTTTGAAATTTCCCGTAACTTTTTAGCAAAATTGAGAATATCTGGTTCTGTCCAATTGGTTAATTTTTCAAAATTCATATTCGATTGAGTCATTGCCATTAAAATATGCTCTCTTTTTACTGATATTCCAACCAAACGTTCATATAGAAGTTCAGAAAATGATAATTTTTCTTGTTCGATTTTTCGTGCAAATTTTCCCCAATCACCCTTAATGATAAGATCCTTAAACCAAAAATCAATTTCCTCTTCAAGAAATTTAATGTCTTCCAGCGGATCTCTAGCACCTTCGTCAATATCTTGTCCTTCCGCATCTAAACTTCCTGAAATATCAACGACATGTATTAAAACATCTGCTCGGGCAAGATCGGATAGAAATTGGTTCCCCATCCCTTTTCCTTTATGAGCATCAGGTACCAAACCTGCAACATCGAGTAATTTTATGGGAATAAATCGATTATTATCAATACAAACGGAATTCTTTGGTTCATCTATCACTCCCAACTCTTGGCAAATACATTTAATCCTAACTGAAGACTCCCCTAAATTTGGCTGGATCGTTGTAAATGGATAATTGGCAGTCTTAAAGTTCGTTAGGCAAGCAGCATTAAGAAATGTACTTTTACCAGAAGAAGGCTTGCCAACAATTCCGATTAGCATAAATGATAATTGTTTTTGAAATATAAAAGCATTACAATTCTAAGCTATTGGATTTAATTTTAATTAACTCTTGAATAACCGATTCTAATTCTTTTATCATATTTGTTCCAGTCTCTGCTGGTTTATTGATTAATTCTGGTAGGAAAATATTGTCTTTCGAAATAATTTGACTTTCAAACAAAATTTTGAATTTTTTTTTAATTTCAATACTTAATTCTCTAATTTTTTCTGCTTCTAGTGTCTGTTCAGCCGATATTCCCTGGTTTGTTAGGAAGAACCCTTTGAAAACGTTTCCATCATATTGAGTAATGTCTTTCCAAAATTCTTTTAATAGATTAGTATATTTTGATGTATTAATGCTAATTTCTGGGGAATTTGGAAGTATGATCCCCACTATGACGGTCAAAAGTTGTTGAAAAACGTCAATTTCTTTTGAAATCGTAATAAAATGATGCTGGGGATATATCGGTTCAATATTTTTTAATTTTTTTCCATTTTCACAATTTTGTTGGAATTTTTTCAATATTTCCTCATTTTCTGCCCCTATTGTGTAAAAATCAAAACAAGATCTTGATTGGTGATCAAAAGTTAGGATGAACATAGATATTTCTTTAGTTATTCGTCGTTCTTCCAAGTTTCTACCAAAATTTGGAAAATCTATTCTTGGATCACAAGTTTTATCAGAAAATATATACTGGAACAGGATTTTTACAATTTTTAGACCAGTTAGACAATCATCAAAAGTTATTTTATAATTTTTTTTTGCATAAAGATTGCTTAACCGAGTGAATCTTTTTTCTAAAGTTATGAAATCCCAGTGCATATCACTTGTAGTTTCCATAAGAGATTGCAACTCTCTAAATATCTCTTCCGAAACCAT
Source organism: Promethearchaeota archaeon (assembly GCA_018238965.1). Lineage (GTDB taxonomy): Archaea > Asgardarchaeota > Lokiarchaeia > Sigyniarchaeales > Promethearchaeaceae > Harpocratesius. The sequence continues at coordinate 18,213 of JABCSI010000028.1, read as the reverse complement.
GAAAGCATTGGAAAATTCATCAAGAAAAATAAAATTTTCGATAGATTTGATTTTTTTCTGTAGATTTATGTAAACCTCTTTAAATTCCTCACTGGAGAGGAAAGAACAATTTTTGGAGGGATATTTTTCAAATTCAGCGAGATATTGAACATCTTTTGAGGAAATCTTTTCAGAAGCTCCCGAAATCAACGGTGTTCCAGGCTGATCACTAATATCATTTGGTTTTAGCAAGTTGCTGTTTTTCATTAAAATTTTTTTTCTCCATTTTTTTAGTACTTTTAAAATTGAATAATTCTGAAGATGGTTTGTGTAGAGCAAAAAAGAGTTTGGTTGTGAATAAGTTTTAATGATGCACATACCTGTTTGAATATCACGGAAATTGCGAGATTTTTCATTCTCTAACCCAATATGATGAACAATCTCATCCATTTTTTCGTTAAATTTAAAAAACAATTTTGTTCCTGCGTTCAGAATTATATTTTTACTTATATCTAGAGAAGTAGATAAAGAGATCAATGCTTCCCCCTTTCCTCTTAAAAGAAGGGCAATATCCTCCAAATAGAGTGACACTTTAGATAATTCTACCATTTTTTTCGATGCGATGTATGAAACATCCTCAAAAATCGTTAAATGTTTCAAATTGTCTGTGGGATTTCGATTCATGGCTGTTTCCCATATCCATTTCAAAATGAGATTGGAGAAAAAGATCAAATCTTGTTTTGATCCTCCAACTTTGAGGAGATTACCAAGATCAATAATCGTATTTTTTTTTAAGATATCTGAAATCTTAATGCAATTCGAAGAGTTATTGAACACCGCTTTTAATGGGCCCTCTGAATAGCGGCGAAGACGATTCTTTATACTTATTATGGTTTGATTTAGCATTGGTATAGAATTTTTTTGGTTTGATACATATTTATCCATGATTCGGTAAAATTTATTCCAATTTGGGAAAGAGCTATCATTGCAAGTATCTCGAAGGACATCTACTAATACTTTTTCCATTTGTGGCGAAAAATCTGCATTATTATCAAGAATTCGGCATGATTTCAAACTATCAAACAATATTTCCACATAGTTATCTTGTGAAAAGATATCCTTATCAAATAGGTTGATAGAAAAGTTATATCCTGGTTTTAACACTTGTAAATCTGTGATATGTTCGGTTAGAGGTTCATATTCCCCTTTAAATTCAAAAAGTGTAAACGGAGTTTTTGAATATAATCGAGAAAAACGTTTCAAGAAATACATTAGAAAACTTGATTTTCCAGTCCCAGTTTGACCATAAATTAGAATGTGTCTCTTTATATCTTCGATGCTCATGGCAAATTTTTTCAAAAAGTGATTTTTATAGATTATTGTCCCCAAAGTGATCTTTTTAGAATGATGCCAATTTTTACGGTTTTGAATTTTTTGTCCCGGCCATGAAGTCTTAACAAATTTCATACGATAACGAAAAAGAAGTGCATTCATACTAATGAAAATCAACTCCCCCGAAATCCAATAAAAAATTGATTTCGTCAATAATGAGATATTTCTGAAGACTATGAAGATAGTTCCCGTTACTAAAAGACCAATCAGGATTTTCAATCCAAGTGGATTAAAAATACGATATTCTTGGTAATAATACCATTGAACTATAAGCAAAATTATCAAAATGCAATTAGTTATTCCCAGGTATACCATAATTGGGATCATTGGTCCTCTTTCCCCTCTTTAACTTCCAAAACTCCGAAAGCAATATTTCTTCCTTATACTTTCATTCCCTTTTCTGAAATTAAAACACCGATAATTCCCTAGGCATAAGTTTAAAATTTTTAGTGACTTAGACTTCCTATAACAAGGTTTGATCTATATGAGTGCTCAACAACCATATTTACTTTTAAAGGAAAATACACAACAGCTGAAAGGAAAAGATGCCCTAATTATTAATATAGAAGCGATTAAGGCTATTGCTGAAACGATCCGGACAACTCTCGGCCCTAAAGGTTTGAATAAAATGTTGGTCGATTCTCTTGGGGATATCACTGTTACTAGTGACGGTGCGAAGATATTAGAAGAACTCAGTATTGAAAATCCAACTGCGAAAATGATTGTGGAACTGTCAAAAACTATTCATAAAAAAAGTGGGGATGGTGCCAGTTCTGTTGTGCTTTTTATTGGGGAACTGATGACTAGAACAGCAGAAATGGTTTCGATGAATCTCTCTCCAACTTTAATTTACGATGGATATTTAAAGGCGGTTAACCAAATAAAAGGGGATCTATTCAATCTAGCTCTGCCTATTCCCGAGAGTGATGAAAAAAAAATTCACACAGCTCTTGTGAAAACCGCTCTAAACAGTAAATCTCTATTTGATGCCAAGGATCTGTTTACATCGATTATTGTGGAAGCAATTTCTAAAATTCAAGAATTTCGTGGTAAATCTCCCTACGTCGATTTAGATAATATCCAAATCGTAAAAAAGGAAGGTAGTAATCTTAATTCTACCCATTTAATTGAAGGAATTATTATTGATAAGGAAGTGGTAAATCCTACAATGCCCAGAAGAATACAAGATGCCAAAATTGCCTTGATCAATGGTGCGTTGGAAATTGTGAAAACCGACTTTTCCTCCGAAATTCAAATATCTAATCCTGATGATATTCAAAATTATCTCAATCAGGAAGGAAAGATTATACAATCTTTGGTAGATTCGATAAAAGCTTCAGGGGCAAATGTGGTCTTCTGCCAAAAAGGAATAGATGAAGCGGCACAGCATTATCTGGCGAAATATAATATTATGGCAATACGGAGAGTTAAAAATTCAGATATGCAAAAATTAGCCAAATCTTCCGGAGCACGTATTATCGCCCATATCAAAGATTTATCTGAAGAAGATTTGGGATTTGCTACCACGGTTTCAGAAAAAAAAATCGGATCTGATAAAATGGTTTTTATTGAAGGATGCCATAATCCGAAATCTGTCACCGTATTGATTCGAGGGGGCACCGAAACAATCATCAATGATGCAGAACGTTCATTGAAAAATGGATTGAACGTTTTGAAGACCACTGTGGAGGACTCTAGGTATGTGGGTGGCGGCGGTTCCATTGAAATTGAATTACGGAAACATTTACTTGCCTATGCGGAGAAAATCGGTGGAAAACAGCAAATTGCAATTGAGCATTATGCCGATGCCCTTGAAATTATTCCTAAAACTCTGGTTGAGAATTCTGGAAAAGATCCGCTGGACATCATCACTTCCCTAAGATCTCAATCTGATTACAGCCAAAATAAATGGATTGGATTTGATTGCTACTCTCAAACAATCGTTGATGTTCGAAATCACCAAATACTAGATCCTGTGGGCACGAAATGGCAAATTTTCAATTTATCAACCGAATTGGCAGTAATCTTCATTCGTATCGATGATTATATTCGCGCTAAAGGACAATAATTCTACTCGAGACAATATTGAAATTATTTATATTGATTTTTTTTGCTCTTTTTCATTATTATCATCATTGCACCGAGGATTGGTTATTCCATTTTGGAATTGATATCTATTTCATAGGGTAGTAGGTTTTGACGGTTAATCTCCCAAAAAGAATCTCCCCAGCTGAAAACGTGGAGCAGATCTCTGGCTTTCTGTGGGTAACCAATTATGAAAAGTGATGCAGCTAGGGCTTCAGCCGAGCTTAACCGATCCCATCTCCCATAATTCACCGTATTAGCCGCGAGTAAATGTGGTAATTTTCTTCCTGTTGAAAATGGTTGGAAAAATATTGATTCGGTTCTTGCCCACGAGCAATCAATCACAATGATCCCACTTTGTTCAATGGTGACTCGATCCGTTATAGATAATTCACGGACCGCAAATGGATCCAAAATAAGTGCTTTCCGTGGAAATGCTTTCAATTTTTTTCCTAATTTTACTAGTTTAAACTTTGCTAATCTAACAACGGTATTTTTTTTAGGATCATCTTGATTCAGATGAAGGCAATATAATCGGGGAGTGAATGAGTTCATTGTCTGACCGAGAATTTTTTTATACTTGGGAACGTTGAATTACAATAGTACCCTATTACCTAATATTCTTTCGCGGGGATAATCAAGTCTGGTCCACGATGCTGGACTTAGGATCCAGTGCATAGCGCCGCGAGGGTTCGAAGCCCTCTCCCCGCATTTTACCCCCAAAATGGGGATACATTTTTAAATATCTCCCAATCTTCTCATGCGTTGCGTTGTTAATTGTACTCCACCATTTATTCGGAATTAATTGTTTTTATGAGATCAAATAGGTGATTTATTACATTTTTTTTAACCTTCCTTGAACTTCAACCCTCACGTCGAAACCTTTTATGGCATGAATACAGTTATACATAATAATAAATAGTGCATTGATTAATGTACTAACAATAACAAGCTGAAAAAAATGAGCGTTCGAGAGACATTAGTCAAACATTTATCAACCATCATTCGATCATCAAAAGCCACCATAATGGCATTATTATCTGATGAGAATGGATTATCTATTGCCAAAACTGGCCGGAGTTCTGATTTAGTCCTCGATAGCAGCGCTATTACAAGTGTATCTTCCGCTGCATTTTCTTCAAGTGAGGAAAATTGGTCTGATTTGGGTATTCAAGATCAGATCATCGCATTTTCATTTTTCGAGAAAATCTGTTTGATAACTATTCGCATTCAGCAAACCTTACTGACTATTGTTCATGATTACAATCAAAATTGGCCCCTCGATGCGGATAGTATTGGATCAAGTGTCTACCATCTTCGCCGGGAAATAGATGAATTTTTCGGTTCCGGTACAATTACCGATGCAGAGGTCGAAAACTTCAGTAATAATGTTCGGAGTGCTATCTATTTAAGTTGTATGGGATCAGAAATTCCCTTTACCTCGTATACTCCCAAGGATTTTCATAACCAAGAATTGAATCAAAATATTGCTGTTATCTTAGATTCCGTCCAAAATCCGATTTTCATTCAGTATGGATTAGTTAATTCAAGTGGATTAAACATTGATGCACGCGATCTGAGTCCTGAGGATGTAGATCTCTTGTCTGTGGATGCCTTTAGCGCAAATGCCAATGTAGGTTTTCAAAAAATGGTTGAAGAAGCGGATTCAATGAATATTGGAGGATTAGTATCATATTTCTGCGTATCTGGACAAGATCCTGATAGCTTCTATGGAATTTTATCCAATCCTTGTGGAAAGCTTCTTTTTCAAGACGATTCTAGCGGGAGCGAAATTCTTCTTCCCGTATCGTTTGTTTCCTTGTTTCCAATGATGTATGGTTCAGTACCTGTCTTGTGTGAAGCCAGGAATATTGTTCATTCAATGCTAGAAGTGATTGGTGATGATCACATCACTGAAAAATTCATTAACAGTGTAAATGTGATCGTTCAATCGAAATATGACACATAAACGCCTTTGGAATCCTTCTTTGAATCGCTTTATAAATCTTTTTTCTAGACGATTATTACCACTATATTCCATGGAATAATTTATGTCGGTTGTCGTGATTTTTTACGAGTGGGTTTCTTCGAAATGGTTTTATTTACTTTACCTTTTTCCTCAGGATAGTATTTGGTCTCAAATTCTTCCCATGATTTGGAAAACTCGTGATTGGAGAAGGCTTCCTTCAATCCAGAAATTTGTTTTAACCGTAACACCTCGTCCATGTCCATTCCCAATTTTAGACTGATTTTTGCATCATCCCAGCCCTCGCGTACCAAATCCAGTACAATATCGGACATAGATCGAATCTGATGGGTTCCTCTTGCCCTATTGTGGCGGATAGTTGATCCCATCCGTTCGTCCAATGGTTTATCAATAATAGAGAGTGGGAGGTAATTTTTGATACGGGCTTTGATATCTTTAAATTCACGTCCGACTCGGTTACGGTGAAATCCATCTACAATTTCATATTTACCGTCTGGTAACTTGTACGCCACAATCGGTTGTGTATATCCATCGGATTTTATGGATTCATATAGTAATTTCATTTCGGGGGTAGCTACTTTATTCGGATTGTATGTATTGGCTTGGATTTTTTCCACCGGAATCCAAATAATCGTGTCCACGGGTTCTTCAAAGGGAGATAATTCCCCTAGTTGTACGCGAAGTGCATTCATTAGTTCTACTTTGTCTTCAAAGGGGATATTATCTAGTTTATTCTTGATTTCAGCCAAAATATTGTTCAAAAGGGCAGTATGGTTTCCCTTGGATTTCTTATTCATGGTTTTTCTCCTGAGAGGCTAGCGTTTGGTCTACTTGGACTAATTTTTCGAAAGATTGAATGCGACGCATAAGTTTAGGTTGAATATGACCATCTCCGGTCAAGTGGTGTTTCTTTCGGAGTTTGATAAGCAATTCATCCCCTGCTTTATCATATCCGAAATCTAAGTAGGTCATATAGAAATCATTTTTCTCAATACCCCGCGCAACGGTACGCCAGCTGATCGATTTTCCCCGTCCTGCATCCCGCATTTTTCCATAAGGAACTCCTTCATTTTTTTCACACCACAGCATATAGTATTTGATTTTTTCATAATATCGCCGCATGATAAGAGGTTCGTATAATCCGATTGATTCAAGTAGAAAAACTGTGTATTGCTGCCATGTTAGATGATCTGGTTTCATTGATGTTAAATTGCCCAATAACGAAGTACGGCAGTAGATTGCTCCAAAATTGACCCCTTCGACCCGTTGCAGCATACGCTCCCAAGTTTCCGGTTCAATCACACGGTATTGATCCAATCCAGCCTTCTGAGCTGATCCAAAAGGTTGACAGATCCGTTGCAAAGAGAGTGCTACCCCATTTTTATGCATATCCTCGTAGACATGGTTGTAATCCTTATTGTATTTCGAAACAAAACCCCATACATCCCCCACCTTCCAATCGTAAATTGGATATACATTATAAATATTTGGTGAAAATTCCGTTGTCCAATAGAGACCTTGATACCGTGGTTTGTCTGAATTAGCCACTGCAATGAACCGTCGGAGAGATTCATCCGTGCGAATTCCTACAGCAATTGCCGTGCGTTTTGCTTTGGTTACCTTATGTGTCCATTTTGCGTAACGATGAACAAATGTATCAAAATCATTTATATTTTCTGCAAAAGGAAAGGGATTATTGTCTACAGTTATTACATCATCCGGAAATTCTCGTACCCAGTGTTCTTTGGCGGACTCATCCCAAGTAATGAATTCTGGATTGAGGGCTGATGTAGCATTATCTTCACAGAAAGGAAGACAAATCCAGTAAAAATTATCACAATTTGGTTTCACTTCTTCCCTAAGAGATCCTACAAAGCGCTCGGTTTCCATGTACATTGCTTCAAAATCAATGTACATAACATTAAATCGTTTATGCATTTCCGATGCAATCATGTTAGCCAATTGGAGCATAATACCCGAATCTTTTCCTCCACTAATAGCAAAACTCACATTATCAAAATGAGTAAAGAGAAAGCGCAACCGATCTAATGCTGCATCCAAGACATTTTTTTCATTGTAAATTTTTCTCGTGCGACGAACATATCGAGTAGTAGACGATTCGGATTGCGTTTTATTCTTTTTTTGCGATTTTTGTGTAATTTCTTTTGAAGGTTTCGAGATTGACTTTTTCTTTTTGTCACCTTTCGGAATTGTTGATGAATAGGATTCTTGATCGTCACTCTTGAAGAATGTGGTGAATTTTTTTTCCGTCATAGTCAGTCTCCTTGTATTAAAATATTTGAAAAAAAATCTCCTTTATGGCAAGTGTGTGAAAAATCCGCGGATTTTCTTTGCAATTATTTCAATCGGAGTAAAACCTACTATGTATTTCGAGAGGATTCCATTTAATTATTATCATTAAAGTTTATCCCATGTTATAGATCAACATGGTTTTAAGTTTAAATTATACTAAAATCATGTTATGGACAATCAAAGTTATTTAAAAAAGAAAGAGAGTGCCCATGCAGGGAATTTCGGGAACATGTACACACTGTTCCTCTCGAACCCTGGTCATCGGGGTGAAGGCCCGAGATGCTTGACCGCTACACTACATGGGCTGGTAAAAATGATGTTTTCATATAAGAAAACAACACCTTTTTTTGTGTAGTAAGAAATAAAATAGTTCATAATTAAAAAATTTTTCGAAGTGGTGGAGCGGGCGGCGAGAATAGGGTGGGCGAGCACCGATTCTGCCATTAGGACTTTATGAGACGGTTGCTGAGTCCAAAAAATTTTTATTATATCAAAGGTTTATCATCTTGTTCTGTGTTTTCATTGGTGCAGGAGTAGCTTAGTTAGTAGAGCGGTCGGCTGTTAACCGGCAGGTCGCAGGTTCGATCCCTGTCTCCTGCGCCATTTCTTCTTTTTAAAGATTTTGATGATTGGGATGAATTTTGAGATTTTATGAACTATTTTTTAATACATAACACAGATCAAGATTCTTAATTTTCTCCTATAGACTATCCACAATAGAAGGGCATTCTAAATCTATAACTTTATCATTTATGCAACTTTAGAGTATCTATGCAAGCACAGTCGATTTTACTTCTCGGATCCATTGCCTATGATTATATCATGCAGTTTCCGGGTGATTTTAATGTGAATTTAACTTCGGAACCACAAAACAATGTTTTTAATTTAGCGGTTATGCCTGAATCGAAAACAGTGAATTTTGGGGGGACAGCCGGAAATATTTCCTATAATTTGGGTTTGACTAAAACACCCACAGCAGTTATAACAAGTGTAGGAAAAGATTTTACTGATTTAGGTTATTCCAAGCGCTTTCAAGAAGTAGATTCTATCAAATTCTGGGGAAAGGAACACACGGATGCCCACACCGCATCTTGTTATATTGTGAATGATAATCATCATAATCAAATCATTATTTTCCATGAAGGAGCGATGAAACGCTGTCCTGACATAAATTTAGCAGAACAAGGTGTTTCGAGGGAGACAGTTAAGATTGCTTCTGTGAGTCCCGATAATCCACAAGCGATGGTCAAATGGGCAAGAAAATTAATCGAATTGGAAATACCTTTTATATTCGACCCTGGGCAGATGGTTCACTATTTTTCCCAAGCAGATTTGGAAGAAATAATTCCAAAAGCACATTTACTAATCGGGAATGAATTTGAAATCGCGAAAATCCAAGAATTACTAAACACGAATATGGAGGGGTTGCGTTCATTAAATTCAACCATCATAATTACTCGGGGCGAGAAGGGATCTGAATGTTATTGGGGAGAAAACCATGCTCATATTCCCGTCGGTCCAGTAAAAAAAATTGAAGATACAACAGGTGCAGGCGATGGATATCGGGCAGGTTTACTTTTCGGTCTATATTATGATTTACCATTGGAGACAGCGTGCAGAATCGGGGCGATGATTTCGGCTCGCGTGATTGGAACGGTAGGACCGCAAACACAGAAGTATACATTGAAGGATGTGAGGGAGACCTTTCATCAGATGTTTCATGAAGATTGGTAGCAGTACTTCAAAAGAAGTATATAAAAACGAAGATATAACTATGAAATTAGTATAAAAAAGATAATGTTTAATCGGTGTGAGTTATCCTTACGATTAAATATATAGTGATTTGTCTAGATCGTTGATTTTCACCTTGGGTTGGAAGGCATCCAACTCCTCTTCCAAGGCTTTGCGCTTGGATTCGAGATCCTCTGAGATTTCATTAATTTTATTTTCATTATAGACATGCTCGATAGGGAGGTCATAAAATTTCCCTACTTTATCCAGTAATTGGATAGATGCTTGGAGATCTGTGAAATTATCATTCATTATTGCAGCATTGTCGGTTTCAGCTAAGAGAACGGTGCCTTCAATTCCGAATCGAGCTTTAGCAATCGTGGGAATTAGTCCGTTGGAACCAATAATGACACCTTTTTTGACTTTTTTCGCTTCACCGGTAGCAGAAATCCGCTCGATATGCCTTAAATCGGTAGAGGTAACATAAATATTGACCGTATTGGCATCAGCTTTTTTCGTAGGATATGCTCCCAACGATAAAACTTTAGTGATGCCCAATTTGTGAATCAAGCTGGCAATGTAGTCGGAGATTTCATAAATCCCTCGGGGAGACATGGCCTGAGCGTCAGCGGTGACAAAAACCAAATCTTGTTTCTGTTTTGGATCTTTATAGAAGAGGATTTCGGCTTTGGGGGTTGAGAGAAGGCTGTCATCGATGATGGCGCCGGCAGGATAATCGTTGAAAATGATTTCACAGTGTTTTTCAGCGGTAAAAATTCCAATCAGTTGATCAACGGCGAATTTTCCGATATCAGCAATCCCGGGCATGCCTATGATACAAAGTGGGTTGTAGAGATCGGTGGGATGGAGTGGGGCAAATTGGATGAAGCGGAAATTTTGCATAAGGTTGGGGTCACCATGTGGGTTCATTGAAATTCAAACTCATTAGGATACAAGTGGTTATTAAAGATCACGGGGCTTGAAATTTCAAGAATCTTATACTATCAAAGGATTCTTGCCCCCTATTCAAGAGCATTACTATGAACGGAATATTATGGGAGGATCTGGATCTTATCACCTTCAATTGGGGAAATACAAATTATAATCCGAAAGTTGAAGTAGCATCAAAGTGTAATGATAGCTCAAGGAGAGAAACATTTTTATGTCCATTCCACTCAATCATTCACTCACTGCTCTTGAACGGCTAGATGCTGAATTTTCCTCCATAACATCTAATGATCATTCGTCCCCATCTCAAGCACCAAAGTTCATCTCCCTCTTGTCGACGGGATTAGATAGTCCCATTGCGACTTTTCTCATGATGCGTCAAGGATTAGATCCGATTACTCTCTCATTTTTAAATGGTCAAGCTCAAACAAGGGAAAACTACGAAAAAATTCTACAAATCGGGCAAAAACTTGTAGCATTAACTGGAAGGCGCATGATTATGCTCTTTGTGGATTACGATCATTTTTTAGAACGCTTTCAGCATACTTCGGAAACACGTTTAACATGTATTCTTTGTAAACGAACAATGATGGATATGGCAAAGACCTTAGCCCAACGATATGGTGCAAAATATATTGTCAACGGTGATATCTTAGGAGAGCAAGCTTCCCAAACCCTAGACAATCTCTTCGTCGTACACCAAATCAACCGAGAAATTCCTGTTGTTCGTCCTCTCATTGGCTTTGATAAATTAGATGTCATCAAATTAAGTCAAAAAATTGGATTATTTGAACTGAGTCTGCTTAAGGGTCCTGCTTGCGAATTTAACCCTCCCTTTCCGGAAACAAGAGCAAAAATCGATAATGTTCGGTCTATTGAAGCAGAAATCGATCGCACCAGCTTGAGGGAAGAAATATTATCCCAAATCACCGTAAAAATCATAGAACCCATGATTTCGGAGAGTTGAAATTCCTTCCCTCTTTTTTATTTTTCAAAACCATATTTTCCAATAAGGGGTACAAACCGAACGCCGCAAATTCGGGATTTATGGAAATGATCTCCTCTTTTATTACCCAACCACAATATCTGGTCGCAATTTCGGTCACCCACAGGAATGCAAATCTTTCCGTTTTCCTCGGAGAGCTGATCAATAAAAGGTTGAGGGATAGTGGGACCTACGGCGGTGACTAAAATACGGTCGTAAGGGGCATGTTCTTGGCATCCAATAGTTCCATCATCAACAATAACTGAGATATTATTAAATTTTAGTGCCTTGAAGATTTTTTGGGCATTTTCTGCCAAGGATAGAATTCGTTCGATACTAAATATCTTTCCCGAAGGTCCAACAAGATGTCTGAGAAGTGCGGTGTGATACCCACTTCCGGTGCCAATTTCCAGAATTTGCATTCCAGGATGCACATCTAAATGTTCACACATCATAGCATTCATATGGGGTGCTGAAATAGTTTGTCCATGACCGATAGAGATTGGATGATCTTGGTAGGCTTGGTTCTGGTGGGAATGTGGAATAAAAAAATGGCGTGGGATGGTGAGCATCGCATCTGCTACCGCATCTGTCTGAATAATTCCCAGTTTTCTTAATTGAAACACCATTTCTGTGCGCGATTTTTCAAAATTCATACTATTTCCTCGGCGAGAATCTTTAATTGAATACCCTTCCTCTCATATTTGTGATTTTATTGCACCTAGGAAAGATGGTAAAGATTAAATAGATAACATTACTAATTTTAATCCAATTTTTCCCCCTATATTACATTCCATGGGCCAATACCTAATAAATGTTCTTAACTTGGCGATTAGTCTTCAACAATTAGAAATAGTGGGTAAAGCAGAAATAAGAAAGAAAAGAAGAAAAATTTAATCGATTATAGTATGGAATCGTCGGTTATTGATTATTCAAATGTTCCAAAATCTGTCTTATTTCTTCTTTTGAATCCAAATCTTCGTAATCTCTGATATTCATTTCGTAACTGCTGGAATAATCTGAATACTTGGTTTTTCCCTTAAATTGAAATTCACGTCCGACCAATTCCAAATTCTTTCTCTTAAGAAATTGATCGATTTCCTCAGAATCTTTAAGTTCTACAACCCGATCAGTGGGTGTGTTTAAGAATTTCTCGGCACGTTCTCCCATCAAAGTTGCACGTAGGATCCCTGTTTCATCATCCAATATAACATTAAGAATCATTCGATTGACTGAATCACCCGGGGTGTCACAGGTGCAATTATCCACTTTTTTGTTGCATTTCGAACATGCTCGATAGGTGGTGATCCTGTTGATATCTTTTATGATTGTAGCTTGAATTGTACAAAATTCAGCTTGATTAATTTCTTCAATCCGCATTTCTTTGGAGGTAATCGATTGATTTTTCACAGCTACTGTATGTGTGGTTTCGATTTTTTTCGTCAATTCAGTAATAGTGCCAGATCGCGCTAAAGTGCCCTCATTTTGATTAGAAAAATTACTTAACTTGATGGTCACATCTTTAAATATGTATACTCCGTTTACTTTGAGATTAGGATCGACTTTATCGTCCCATAGATTAATTCTGATAGCAGCTGTATTATCAGCAACAATGATTTTCATTAAGGGTATTTCTCGACCGTCCTTGGTTTTTATGGACCGCATTTCTTCGATTTCTTGGATTTTCCCTTCAATATTCCCAAATCCACCCTTTTCCATAAAATGTTGGATGGGATGGGATTGGGAAGCCACTTTTTCAATTTGGAGTGCAACTTTGGATTCTGAGGAAGAAATGGGGATAATCACAGTGTTTGTCGATGCCGTCAAATCAATTTTGGCTTTATCCCGATAATTTGGTTTGGGAGTAAGATATGTAATCTGAGCAAATTGGTTTTCTCTAATTTCCTTCAATTTATTACAATGGTCTCCCCAAAATGTCACATAAATCAAATCATTTTCACCCCGGATACTTAAAGAAGCACGTTTTCCTTGCGTTCCATCATTTCGATTGAAGGATTTGGGTTCAAATATTCGAGATATTACTCCTTCAATATTGACAAATGGCAAACTAAGCTTAATATCTTGTAATGGGGTGATTTTAGGAGAACCATTCGTTTGTGCTGGAATCATTTTTGCATCGATATTGTCAGGTTGTAATTGCATCCGGCTTTTAGCGCCAATATGGATCTCTAATGCATTAGATTTTCCTAGTTTCACAAATCCATTTACAATTCGGAGAATTTCACCTTTAGTGAAGCCTTGTTCATTGCTGATTTGGGAATTCACCGAACCCCATGCCACGCAACGGATCATTCCTGATGTATCTTCTAACACAAATGGCAAAAGGGATCCTTCACTCCCATCCTTTTTACTAAACGTCCGAACAGCACCAGCATTCACAATACGTCCCACAACGGATGCATTTTTATTTGGGGAGAGTTCCCCAATTTTTTGATCAACATCTAGATTTGCTGCTTCTTGATGTTCTTTTAAATCAACGCCTAGATTCTTGGCAACAATCACAATAGCGCCTTCTTCATCAATGAGCCCACTCAATTCTTGGATTTGCTCATCAATTTTCTCTTTAATTTGGCCTCGGGTTAAATTCTTTTGCTGTATGATTTTCTGTATGGTTTCTTCAAGATCCATTGCATTCACTTATTCTTATTTTGAAATCCATTAAAAACTACTTATTATTAGGCTATAACAATTTAAATTCAGAAAAAAGATGATTTATTTATTTTATAGATCAAACATGAAGAAAACTGATTATGGGAAATTAAAAAAAATGAGAAAAAATGTATATCGTTGAGATATTTTTAATATTAATCCACAGGATATGGGTTATTATCTTCGTCCAATTCTAACCCTTTCTTACAGATTGGACAACTATGGCGCATTGAAATCCATTCTAATAGATGTTCAGAATGTGCTTTTGAATTACATAATGGACAAGCTAATACTTCATCGAAAATTCGAACACCCTTTCCACAAACACTACATTTCAAACTTTCTTTTGAATTAATTTTAATCATTCCTCTGGATCGATCTATACCAATATCTTGGGCGGTATCTTCCGTTGGGATAATTAATTGGAGGTCACTCCCTTCTTTTCCACCTTTCTGAACACAGAAAACTGTTCCTCGAGTTCCATCCGTCCGATTTCCTATCCATCGAACTGTACCCGAATAAATGGTTTTACCATCTTTCCCCACTGAGAGTTTCAAATTCGCATTTTCCATGACAAAAGTTTGAATAACCTTAGTAAATTTAATGCCTTCAACTGCCTGGCTCAAACCTTGAACGAGATACTTTGGACCTTTGAATACTAAGGGTTTTATATTAACCATGCTTTGACTCTTTTTCTTAGCCATCCCAATCAACTTCTTAATTTTTAATGTGTTAAAGTTATTCTTTCTCACCTAAAAAAATTCGCTCTCCACATTCTTCCATTTTAATCATGCAACACTGTTTATAAATAATTTTCTCCTATAACCTTAAATGTCTTCCGCCGGTGAAAATACTTCCCGCGATTTCTGTCTTTTTTTCTCAGTTCTCTACTTATTGAAGAATTCTTAACTTTTTTTTCAATTCACAATAATAACAGATCGTACGTTGCCTTCCGGTTGGTTCGTGACACAACTTGCATTGATTTTGAAAGTTTTCCACATTTTTTTTGCCCCATTTTGATGTGGAATCTAGTTTTCCATCGTTGGATGAGGAATTAAAGAATTCTAATAAGTTTTCATGCATCCGTATTAAATTGTACTTGATTTCTGCAGAATGTTCCTCTAATTGATTGAGGAATTGTTGCACTCGTTCCCGTAAGATGAAATATGACTCTACATATGGGCACGGGTTGGATTGAATTGGAAAATTCTTAAAATAACAATATAAAGTAATTTCTGCCTCTGGAATTTCCATAAGCGGTTTAACCCGTGGAATAAAATGACCTGACTCGTCATAGATATTTCCCCATGGGGGGTGTTGGAGTGTGCGAATGAGATCATTTCGCAATATATTCTGGAGAAAGGTTTCAGCTTGATCATCTAAATTGTGACCAATTACTAAATAATCCATTCCTAAATCTCTGGCCTTATCGTTTAAAAGTCGCCTTCGGACGGTTCCACAAATGGTACAAGCATTAAACTCTTCATCACGTATCATTTTTACTGATTCATCCAAGGATAATCCAAATGTATTTGAAAACTCCACAATGTGAAGTGTAATTCCAAATTCTGAACAAAATTTGGTTGCAATCGCTTTACTTTCTTCCCGATAGCCTTGGATTCCTTCATCTATTAAGATCGCATGAATGGGGACTGTGGATTGGCGATATTTCTGAATTTGAATTACATTGTACAAAACAACTAAAGAGTCTTTTCCACCCGATATACCCACTGCCAATTTATCGTGGGGGGAGAACATTTGATATTTTCTCACCGTTTTTCGGATCTTTTTTTCCACCGTTAGGATAAAATGATCTTTACACACATATTCGTTGGAAATTTTACGATGGTATACTGCATTTTGTTGGCAATATTGACATTTTTTCATCCCGATAACCCCGTAAATCGGTTCTTAGTAATACTGGAAAAAAATATAAATGTGAATCGAAATTATAAAAAAAAATCTACATCCAAAAAATGGTTTCATTGAATCTTACTATTGATATTATCAAACTGGCAATGACAATTCCGCCCGTCATCCATGAAATGATTCTGTAAGTGACCCTTTTCTGTTTTTCTTTCAGATCTTGTTCATATTCCACATCGACTTCTATCAATGTTTTGGGTTTCAAAATTTCCATGTTCTCTAATTCTATAGTATCCAAATACCCATCTGTGGAAGTATCTATTCCGTGAAAGGCTAAATCTGATTCTTGGAAAGTATTCTCCTGATTTGGATCCCCTTCGATGGGAATTAGGGATTTGCAACTATGAATTTTATGAATATGGTGGGTAAATAGATGTTGTTTTGGAGACTTACTATCAAATTCATACCGTAATTTTTTCCTAGCTTGGGGATCGTACTCCTTTCCAAATATAAGATGGATAACTTCTTTCATCATACGCCCTCCGTCAAAGATTCCAGCCGGAAGTAAATTAAACAAAGCCAAGCTCAGAGAGATCATCCATAAATAGAGAATAAATTCATGATAGGAATTAGGAAAATTCTGTCCCAATAATCTACCCACCCAATTTTTAGGAATCCAATAAGGTTGTGATGTTATTCCTACATATACAGGTATAACAAGTATTTCAGAGGTGAGAATAGTATAATTGTTTCCATTTTCATCTGTAAAAATAAGAGTATCTCCGGGTTTAGGATCACAATTTTGTTCAATAAACGTTTTAAAGTCGATCTTGCTTAAATTTAAGGGAATACCATTAACTTGGGTAACATTTGTACCTTCTGGAATATGTCCCTCATTAATTCCTGCTTCAGTGTCGTTTGTTAAGACTGTAGAAATTTCTATCATGCCTACGTCGGTTTGGGTGATATTCATACCAATGAAGACATTTCTTAAAACATGTGCTGTCGCAACACCGGGAAAGAAATTCACATCGACACTATAGTTCATGCCCAAGTCATTTGTTAGGATTAATCTGTAATTTGGTGTGAAACTTGTAAAAATCGAATCGAGTGTTGATCCTGTTTCATTATTGATGGCTGTCCCATTTACATGTGTTATTATTTGCCCGACTAACTCGGAATTATAATTGTTTCCACCTAAAAGAGTATCATACACCTCTAAAATCTGAAACGAAGTGGCGTTGTACTGTTGATATTCAAATCCTATGAAGGATCTAACTCCTAACATGATACTTCGGTTGTAATATTCATAAGAATCCGAATTATAGCATGTGAACATCAATTGATCTCCTACAGAGCATTTCAACTCCGTTGTATTCATGAGAATATCAGTTAAAGTGGGACCTTCAAGGTTGTTGATTACAGTACCATTGATACTGTAGACAATGTCGCCGGGAAATAAATTATTTTCATTGTATCCTCCCTCATTTAAAGAAAGCACTTCATTGATTTGGAAACCTGTGGTTTCATAGCTAACACCCATAGAGGATGGAAAAATAGTAAGCAAGAGGAAAGCAATTCCCGCCAGAATGATATTTGACCATATCCCTGCAGAAGCAACTCGGAGACGGGTTCCACTTGAGTAAGTTTTCGAATTTAATTGAAACTCATCCACCTCTACAAAAGCTCCATACCCAATAATAAAAAATATCCCTGCACCCATAATTCCGGACGATTTAACATTAACTCCATCGGTTTCAGCTGCAATCGCATGGGAAAATTCATGGATTGTAATAGTAATGAGCAATGGAACGATGAGGGCAGTAAATGTAGGTAAGTCGATCGTTACACCTGGAATGAGAGGCATTATGGCGTTTTCCGGTTTGGGATCAATAATAAGTTGAATGAAATTCGAAACAAAGAAATAAAGTGTAAAAAGCATCAAACAAAATGAAAGTACCACTCCAATGTTCCAAAATATTTTCCAGAACTTGGGATGTTTTCTTGCCATTTTACGAAAAATTTTATTTAGTTTCTTGGATCGAATTAAGATAAGAAATGGGAAGAATAGAGTGACCATTTCTCGATTTTTTCCTAAAACTTTAATGAGAATAAACGCAATAGCCCAAAAGGCAATTGAAATGATAAATAGAGGGCTTTGCACCAAAGATACAAAAAATGTAACTAAATCACCTATATCCATGATTTCTATAATTTAGCGTCGATTAAGAAAATAATGCTTATGAAATCTTGAAAT
>JABCSI010000233.1 GCA_018238965.1 Promethearchaeota archaeon | reverse complement strand
TCTTCTAAAAGTGGGTAGAAAAATTGGAACCCTGCTCTCGATTTCTGCCCTTGCAGCAATTGTTCCGGGAGTCGCAGCCCAAGGTATTGCTGAAAGCTCTGGATTGTGTGATGGATGTTGTGATTCATGCGGCGATTCATGTTGTACTTCAACCTGTGGAGAAGGTTGTACTTGTGGTGATTGCGGCTGCTGCGATAGTTGTGAAAGTAGTTGCGATGCCCAATGCAACAATTCTTGTGATTCTATGTGCGATTCTATGTGCGATTCTATGTGTGGTTCGAGCTCATCCAGTAGCGCCAGCACCTAAGGGTGAAAACAGCACAATTGTATTGGTGGCATAGCAATTTAAGAAATTACCGATGTTCGACCAAATCTGCACCCATCCAAACATACAAATGCGATCCGAGTTTAGTCTACCTATGGCAGATATTCATAAATACGAAGCCTTGGGATTATCCAACACCCAAGAAATGTTTCGAAAAGCACTCGATGAAGGCTATGCTGTACCGGGATACAATTTTAACAATATGGAACAACTTCAAGCCATCGTAACCGCCTGTGCACAATCCGGATCCCCTGTAATTCTCCAAGTCTCGAAAGGAGCACGGGCCTACGCCAATTCTACAATGTTAACTTATATGGCCCAGGGCGCTGTTAAAATGGTAAGGGAAGAATTGAAATCCCAAATTCCTATCGCTTTACATTTAGACCATGGAGGAGATTTTGAAATTTGTAAATCCTGCATCGATTCTGGATTTTCCAGCGTGATGTATGATGGATCACATCTCTCCTACGAAGAAAACATAAAGGTGACCCAACAAGTAGTGGAATATGCCCACGCCAGGGGAGTCTCGGTCGAAGCCGAACTTGGGGTGTTGGCCGGAATTGAGGACGACGTGGTTGCAGAAACCAGTACCTATACCGATCCAGATCAAGTGGTCGATTTTGTGAATCGAACAGGGTGTGACAGTTTGGCAATTAGCATAGGTACTTCTCATGGCGCCTACAAGTTCAAGGTGGACAAAATTGAAGATGTGCCTCCGCTCCGAATTGATATACTTAAGGAAATTAGCCAAAAATTAGGAAGAAAATATCCAATTGTATTGCACGGGTCCTCTTCGGTGTTGCAGGATTACGTACAAATGATAAACGATAACGGGGGAAAGATTGAAAAAGCATTCGGTGTGCGCGAAGACCAAATCCGAGAGGCAACAAAATTTTGTGTTTCAAAGGTGAATATCGATTCCGATGGCCGACTTGTTGTAACCGCAATTATCCGAAAAGTTTTCTCCGAAAAACCGAAAGAGTTCGACCCCCGAAAATATTTGGGTCCCGCCCGCGATGAACTGATTAAAATGATGAAGCGTAAAAATGATGAGGTTTTGGGTTGTGCCAATGCTTATCCCAAATCTGAATAGTGAACAAAAATTATAATTGCGCTATCCACCCGACTCAACTCAATCTAAATACAAATTCAAAGCGTATCACCTTTTTTTCTTAAGTTTTACCTCGTTTGTTCCCCACATTTACCACAATGGGGATCAAAGCCAAAATATATAAGTTTCAAGTGTCAATCAGTTATTTATGACATTGACTTTTGCAAAAATCAAAAAAATTTTGGACCCTGAGGATCTTGAATTATTCGATTATGAATGTAAGGGAATTCCAAAAAAATTACTTCATCTCCCAGGTAAAGACTACATTGAGAGGGTTGTGGAACTAAGCGATCGAAACAACCGTGTTTTAAATAATTTTGAGCGGATATTTAATCAAACAGGGCGATTGGCCGGCACGGGATATCTTTCAATTCTTCCGGTTGATCAAGGAATCGAACATACAGGCTCGGCATCGTTTGCAACTAACCCCGAATATTTTGACCCTGAGAATATCGTTAAGTTGGCAGTAGATGGAGGCTGCAATGCTGTAGCATCTACATTAGGAGTGCTTGGCTCAATTTCCCGACGTTATGCGCGCAAAATTCCGTTTTTGGTCAAACTAAATCACAATGAACTACTCACTAAACCCGCCCTGAGTGATCAGACAATGTTCGCCAGTGTAGAACAAGCATTTGATATGGGTGCAGCAGCAGTCGGCGCAACAATTTATTTTGGATCGCCCGAATCCCGTCGCCAGATCCAGGAAGTGAGTGAGGCCTTTAAATTTGCCCACGAAGTCGGAATGGTAACCGTATTATGGTGTTATTTACGCAATCCCGAGGAATTTATTGCAGGGGGAGTCGATTATCATACTGCTAATGACCTTGAAGCCCAAGCCAACCACCTGGGAGTCACAATCGAGGCAGATATTATCAAACAGAAACTTTCCACGACCTCCCGGGGTTTCGAGAAACTGAAATTCGGAAAGACAGATCCCAAGGTGTATGAAGAAATCGCCACAGATCATCCCATCGAATGGAATCGCTATCAACTTGTAAACTGTTACATGGGGCGTGCAGGATTGATTAATTCTGGCGGAGAATCTGGTGATAACGATCTCCAAAGTGCAGTTCGGGCAGCGGTGATCAACAAACGATCAGGTGGGATGGGATTGATCCTGGGCAGGAAGGCTTTTAAAAAGACGAAAAAAGAGGGCAAGGAAATTCTGAATGCTGTTCAAGACGTATACAAGTGCAAGGATATTACCGTAGCTTAAAAAAATCTTGTCACAGTTATGGAGGTATTGAGAAACAATAAATTCCAATGTGATAAAAATGAAATATACAAAATATGCAAGAAAAACTAAAAAAATCTTATCTATACTCACAGTTATCGCCACTCTGAGCACATTTTTTTTTGTTTTCCCATACACCGTTGACCCTAGGTTAATTTCCGTTCGTTTTCAGAAAATAAATGAAAAGGAATGTATGATAGATTTTCCATTCATCGAACCAAAATCGTCTACAATTTCAATGGATATTACAAAAACTGCAGATATTCTGGATGGGAATGCACAAGATGTAGTGATTGTTGGAACATTAGCATATGTTGCAGATGGATATGGTGGACTTAGAATAATCGACATTTCCGATCCGACCACCCCCTCGAAAGTGGGAGAATTCGATGATGGTGGAAATGCAGTTAGCGTCTTTATTTCGGGATCCTATGCTTATGTAGCGGATAATATTGATGGTTTAGAGATTATTGACATTTCCGACCCGACTGTTCCCGTTAAAGTTGGTCTTTTCTATGATGATAGTGGATATGCAGTTGACGTTTATGTTTCGGAGTCGCATGCTTACGTTGCAGATGGTTGGAATGGTTTAGAAATTATCGATATTTCCGATCCGACCACCCCCACAGAAGTGGGTAAATTCTATGATGATAGTGGATTTGCATCTGGTGTTTATGTTTCCGCGTCATACGCTTACGTGGCAGATGGTTCTGATGGTTTAGAGATTATTGACATTTCCGATCCGACCACCCCCACGGAAGTGGGTCAATTCTATGATAATAGTGGAGAAGCACTTAATGTTTATATTTCGGGATCGTATGCTTATGTAGCGGATTATACTGATGGTTTAGAGATTATTAACATTTCCGATCCGACCACCCCCACAGAAGTGGGACAAATCTATGATGGTGAATATGCAGCTAGCGTTTATGTTTCAGGGTCGTATGCTTACGTAGCGGATGATAAAGATGGTTTGGAGATTATTAATGTTTCCGACCCGACTACTCCCGTGGAAGTGGGACAAGTTAATGATGGTGGACTTATATGGAGTGTTTATGTTTCTGGTTCGTATGCTTACCTGGCGGATTATTATTATGGTTTAGAAATTATTGACATCTCGAACATTACCGCTCCCGCTGAAGTAGGACAGTTCTATGATGATGGATATTCACTTGGCGTTTATATTTCGGAGTCATATGCTTACGTGGCGAATTTTTATAGTGGTTTAAGGATTATAGATATTTCCGACCCTATCGTGCCCTTCGAAGTAGGTCATTTCGATGATACTGAATATGCAGTTGGTGTTTATGTTTCAGGGACATATGCTTACGTGGTTGGAGGTGCAAATGATTTGAAGATTATTGACATTTCAAACCCAGCTATTCCCGTGGAAGTGGGTCAATTCTATGGTGGTGGGTATGCATGTGGTGTCTATGTTTCGGGGTCGTACGCTTACGTGGTGGATGGCAATGTAGGATTAGAGATTATTGACATTTCAAACCCAGCTGCCCCCGTGGAAGTGGGTCGATTTTTGTGTGGTGAAGAATCTACATTGGATGTCTGTGTTTCGGGGTCGTATGCTTACTTGGTGGGAAGTTCTTATGGTTTAAAGATTATAGACATTTCAGATCCGGCCGCCCCCGTGGAAGTGGGACAATTCTATGATGGTGGAAATGCACACAGTGTTTACATTTCTGGGCAATATATATATGTGGCCGATGATATTGATGGATTAGAAATTTTTAACATTTCAGACCCGAGTGCCCCCGTGGAAGTGGGACAATTCTATGATGGTGGATGGGCACATGACGTTTTTGTTTTGGGGACTTATGCATACGTTGCGGATTATGATGATGGTTTGGAGATTTTACATTTTACTGAAGTAGAAAACACTATCACAATTACCAATCCTAATAGTTCATCCTCGTGGAATGATGCTTCTTCCCAACCTATTTATTGGGAATCGGTAGGATATATTTCTTTAGTTAATATCGAATTGTATAGAAGCGGGAATTTTGAAACAAGTATCGCCTCAGATGTCTTAAACGATTATTCTTATAATTGGGAACCTCCTACAAATATGAAAGACTCCGCGGATTATCAAATTAAAATCACTGATGCTTACGATTCATCAGTATATGATTTCAGCGAAAATTTTGAAATTAAGAAGTTATTTTCAATATCAGGTTATCAAATGGTTATACTCGTGAATGCCATGGTTGGGATTTCTGTTTTTTTAGCGTATAAAAGACGAAGAAACAATTAAATTTTTAGTCTAAGGCTTGAAATTATGGAATTTTCAACTATGAAATCCAATTCATCCAATGACGTTGATAAATATGAATGAAAAGTAAAAAAAGACCGAGTAATTCTCAGTCAAGGGCAATTCTGCTCCGTAGGGGCCAAATCTAAATAATTGACAATTTCTTGCCCACTTTTTCAATTCCAGCTAAGGCAAAATCTAAATCTTCACGGGTGAGTGCGGCGTTCATTTGAACCCGAATCCGGGATAATTCACGGGCAACCATTGGAAAGACGATAGGCGTTCCGTAAATGCCTTCTTCTTTAAAGAGAATGTCTGCCATCTCTTGTGCAGGTCCTGGATTTCCGATAATTAAAGGAATAATTGGGGTAGACGAGTTTCCGGTATTAAATCCGAGGTCGTCCAATTTTCCTTTGAAGTAATTGGTGTTTGTCCACAGGTTTTTATAATGGTGTGGTTCTGTCTCCACAACGGTTATGGCCATATCATTGGCTGCAACAACTGAAGGTGGATGGGCTGTACTGAGTAAATAGGATCGACTCTTATTCTTCACAAATTCAATAAGATCTTTGGAGCCGGCTACTGTACCGCCGAAAACACCAAACCCTTTACTGAGTGAGCCTCCTTCAACGTGAACGCGTCCTTGTAGCCCAAAGTGGGCAACAATTCCTCGACCTTCTCCCAACATTCCCTCTCCATGACAATCATCAACGAAGATCATCGCTCCAAAGTCTTCACACACATCGGCAATTTTATCCAAGGGTGCCATATCTCCGTCCATGGAGAACACTCCATCGGTGATAACTAAAATTCTTCGGGCTCCGGCTGCATCGGCTATCTTCAATTGTTTTTCCAGTTCACTCACGTCATTGTGTGCGTACACACCGCGGGTGGCTTTTGTAAGGCGAACTCCATCGATGATCGATCCGTGGTTGAGTTGATCGGAAATCACGTAGTCTCCTTTCCCAACTAATTGTGGAATTACACCCTGATTCACGGCGAAACCAGTCTGGGCGAGAAGCGAAGCCTCAACACCTTTGAATTTTGCAAAATGGTCTTGGAATTTCTTTGTGAGATCGAAGGTACCGGCAATAGTAGGAACTGCTCCAGCGCCCATACCATATTTATCCAATGCATCCCGTGCGGCTTGAACAATCTTGGGGTGCACAGCAAGTCCAAGATAGTTGTTGGTGTTAAGCATTAACACTTCTTTCCCATCGACAACAGCATGGGGTTTACTACCTGTTTCTAGATGGCGGATAACCCAATTTAAGTGGTTATCGTACAAGTTCTTGACTTCTTCCTTTAGAAAGGCTTCTGGTTCTCTTTTCATAATATCACCAATTAGTGGTTATTCTAATTTCTCGCTTATGGTGGAATCTATAAGGGTCGTTTCCATCCATTAAGACTTACATAACCAACTATTTCCATCGGATTTGAATATTTTCCTTGAAGTGGCTCTTGTCTAAGTAGATTACCCACTTTTTTGGGAAATTACTGTCACTAAAAGTCAAAAAAACTTGGACATTTATTGACTTAACTAAATCTAAACCCTCTATATTTATAAATATTGAAGTCCCTAATTTTAGTTTAATTAGATTTTCTTCATCTTGGAATCATACCCCTCTTAACTATAACAGCTATTTAGTTGAATCCTGTTATAGGGGTGAATCATTCACCTTAAAAATTAGATTCAACACCAAATTGAAGAGAACCAACAACAAATCGCCGATGATTTCATAATATAAATTGTCAAAAGGAATAATTTCGAC
>JABCSI010000232.1 GCA_018238965.1 Promethearchaeota archaeon | reverse complement strand
AAATTCTATGGAAAAATCTGTTGAATCAAAAGCAGAGTCGGTTCATATAGAATCCCCCCTAGCTTCTGAAGTTCATGCTCCGATTTCAATTGATGGAAATATCGAGCTTTCGACTTTCATTTCAAACAAAGGGTTAAGTGGTCAAGGAACATTTGCTTCGCCCTATATTATTGAAAATTATACTATAAATGCAAGTTCAGCTCATGGGATCGATATACAAAACACCGATGATTACATTATCATTCAAAATTGCACGATTTCCGATGGAAATGATGCATTTGATGGAATTTATTTTAGTAATGTTAGTAAAGCAAATGTGCGAAATAATAGCATTCAAAATAATTATCACGGAATCCATCTATTATCCTCGAATAACAACACTCTTTCCTGGAATAATGTAAGTTATAGCACCAGACATGGAATATCTCTATATATTTCAAGTAATAACACCCTTTTCGAAAATGTAGCAAGTTATGGCACCATGTCGGGAATCCGTCTGCATACTTTCTCGAACAACAACACACTTTTCGGAAATATAGCAAGTTATAACATCCAGGAGGGAATCCTTCTATTTTCTTCCTCATGCAACAACACACTTTCCGGAAATTCTGTAAACTACAATCAAGAGCGTGGAATCTATCTGTATATGTCGTGTAACACCAACTTACTTTCTGAAAATAATGTTAGTTATAACAACGGGTATGGACTCTGGATTTATAATATGTGCATTGATAACAATATTTTCAGTAATAATTTTAGTTCTAATGGAATCGCTTTGACTTCCACCTCGAACAACAATTTTTCCGATAATAGTGTAATTAACAGCAATGGGTGTGGAATCGTTCTGAGTTCTTCCTCGAATAACACATTTTTCTGTAATAACGTTAATTATAACGGTTTTGGATTCAATCTATTCTCTTCAAATAACAACACTCTTTCTAATAATAATGTAAGTTATAACAACAATGGGTATGGATTCTATATGGGTTCTTCAAATAACAACACCATTTCTAATAATAATATAAGTTATAACAATGGGTATGGATTCTATTTGGATTCTTCAAACAATAATATATATTACTTAAATGTGCTCTTGAAAACCACCTATGCATTAACAAATTGTTATAATTGTTCCTACAATATGTGGGATAATGGTACACACGGGAATTATTGGGGAGATTATCAAGAGAAATATCCTTCTGCGACTAATAATTTAACACTTTGGGATACACCCTATCAAATTGATGCAACTAATTTCGACTATTTTCCCCTCGTCACTATGGATGCTTCTGAAGGGGAAAATACCAACCCGACTATTTCTCATCCCATCGATATGAATTTTATTGTGGGGAGTGCTGAGAATATTTTAGAATGGACTCTAAGTGATATAACTATTCAAGATCCAGTATATACTATTTACCAAGATGGAACAATGGTCGAGACAGATTCATGGATTCCTGGCGTGCCCATTTCTATTAATTTAGATACTTTAGATACTCTACTAAGTGGAATTTATAACTTTTCCATAGTTGCCGTGGACGGGTTGGGGAGAAATATTTCTGATAGCGTAAAGGTAACAGTTTGGGATGAAATGGGATTAGTATCTTATGAGCCAATTTTTATTGATGGAGATGATGAGGCCAATGATTGGAATACATTTCCCGAGAAAACTGGAAGTGGCACCTTTGGTGACCCGTATATTATAGGAAATCTTGAAATAAATGCAGGAGGATCAGGATCAGGTATATTTATTCGGGATTCCAATATTTATGCTGAAATTTTCCATTGTTATATGTCCAATTCAGGAATTATTTATGGAGATGCAGGGATTCGGGTGGAGAATTGCGAGAATATTAATATTATAAATTGCACCTTGAAGAACAATGGTTATTTTGGAATCTATCTCGAGGCTTCGAGCAACATTACAATTTCTTGGAATACTGCAAGTTATAATGATGGTCACGGTATTTTCTTCTCTAATTCAAGTAACAATACTCTTTCTTGGAATAATGTAAGTTATAACACTGATTTTGGGATCCTTCTGGAATCTTCTAGCATCAACATTCTTTCTTGGAATAATGTAAGTTATAATACCATGCTTGGAATCTTTCTGTTTGAATCATTATATACAACTATTTCAAACAATTTCATTTTTAATAATACTTACCATGGAATTTGGTTAGCCAATACAAAAAATTGCACCATAATGGGAAATTTGGTTTCTGATCATATATATGAGGGGATTTATCTTGATGGTTCACACAACAATACATTTTACCTAAATATATTCCTGGAAATCAGCTATGAATATGGACCAGCATATTGTTTTAACTCTTCAGATAATTCGTGGGATAACGGCACACACGGGAATTACTGGGACGATTATGAGATTCGATACCCATCTGCTTCAAATAACGGCACAATTTGGGACACTCCATATCAGATCGATACCGATAATATTGATTATTATCCATTAGTAAATCAACCATGGCAGACGGCACCCCCTACGGATGTTGACGATGATACTGACGATGATACTGACGATGATACTGACGATGATACTGACACCTATACCACCGAACCTGGGGAAGATAGTTTAAAATTTGAACCGTGGATGTGGATTGTGGGTGGAGGCATCCTAGTTTCTATTATTTATATGTATGTGAAAAATATTGAAAAGGAGAAGGACCCTGACGAGAATTTCGGTGAAAAATTCGATGATATTCAGGAATTCCATCCTGAAGAAAAACAAATTAAGAGCATTCCCGATCTTCCGGAGCCGGATCCATTTAAATTTGAACCCGATGAACCCCGGCTTGAATGAGGATCTTGAATCATTAGATAATTTTTACCAAATTTCGACTAAAATTCGACTAAATTATCACGGTCAATTCCTATAAAAAGTTTAGTTTCCTTTGCTTTATTGTGACATCCATTCAGAGAAACTTACATAACGAACCCGTTCCTCAGCCTAAAGCCCAAAAGCCCAGGAAAAAATCCTTCTCTATCCAAGTGTCGGAAGAAACCTTCCACCAATTGCAATCATTACGGGATATACAGGCAAAAGAAGCCGGATGTCGGGGTTCCTACAACATGGCAGTCCGAAATCTTCTTTCCCTCAAAACGACGCATGATCATCTCCAACAGAAATATGATCACTTGCACGAAAGCCAATCTCATCAGCTGGAACAGGAAAACCGCTATCTGAAGGAATTGTTGATACAGTCCTTAAGTGCACCCAGAAATGTTCCCGGCTATCCACCTTCTTACCCCACTCCCTATCCAAATGGTGCATCCTTACATGGTCCCCCTGGTTCGGTTCTCCCGGCCTATTTCACCCAAAATGTCGGAAATCTGGGAAAACCACCTACGGCTCCACCTTCGCCCCCCAGAAAGAAAATTTCCAACTATTCTCCCCCCAATACGGCAAATTTACGTCGGGATTATAAGGACGAGATCCAACAGATCTTTACTGGGGACTTATTAAAACCGTCCGAAATCGTTCAAACCACTCAACCTGAACATGTCGATAGCGGGATTCAGGAAATTACAGACGATTTTTGCATTCCCCGAATTGATACCATATCCACGGCGAAAAGATTCCAGCAACAAGAAGCCTCAGCAATGGAAGCTTAGTAAAATAGATGCTCGGCAAAAAGGAAGCACAGTAAAATACACAGCAAAATTCCCTTTTTTCTTTTTATTGTATTCCTAAAGTGCATAGTTCCACAAATACAAAATTCTTAAAATGGATTATTCTTTTACCGATTCATATGTGGAAAGTGTCAAAAAATCCCTTCGTAAAAAATTTTCGCCCATTGGTAATAGCTCACCGCGGCGACAGTTTTAACATCCCCGAAAATACGATTCAATCTTTTGAAGATGCCTACAATGCCAGCGTTGATTGCATTGAAACAGACATACATTTGACCAAGGATAAACATTTCATCTTTTTCCATGATGATCGCTTGGATCGAACGACCAACGGGGAAGGGAAAGTATCAGATTACACGCTTGAGGAATTAAAGACCTTTGATGTAGGCTATCATTTTGAGAAAATGGAAACCGATGAAGACGGAAACGAAATTAAGACCTATCCATTTCGTGATAAGGGTTTCAAAATTTACGCAGTTCATGAGATACTACCAATGTTCCCCAAGGTTAGATTCAATTTAGATATTAAAAATAGCGACCCCACAGCCCCCGCGTTATTGGCAGACTTACTGAAATCCCTAAAAGTCGAAGATCGGGTGATAGTAGGTTCCTTCCATCAATCCCAAGTATATAAATTCCGCAAGAGCGCCCCCTATATCACAACCAGCGCAGGCCCTAAGGAAGTGGTGAAATTCTGGCGAAAGTCACGGAAAAGCCCTAAAAAGAAAGCAGCCCTACCCAATTACATGGCAGAACTCTCCACAACAATGGATGTTTATGAGGAGCGCCAAATTCAAATCTTTGGGAAACCTTTGCCCTACACAGCACTCCAAATTCCGGAAGGGTATTACTTTTTGCGAATTGTTTCTCCCGATTTCATCCATTTCGCGCACTATTTAGGTATTGCCATTCACGTATGGACAATTAACGATGTGGAAACGATGCGAAAATTATTGGAATGGAATGTAGATGGAATATTTACCGACAATCCCAGAGCATTGTTGGATATCATGAAAAGCCTATAATAAACTAGTTTTCTGGATTTTTTTAAGATATTCCATCATCCTAATACCGAAAATAATAGGGAAATTATAGGATAGTTAGATTAGTTAGGAAATGAAGAAGAATTAAGAAAAAAGTGAATTACCGCACCGATTTTTAGTCAATGCAGTATTTTATTGCAATATATTATTTCTGGAATTGGAACCCAATGGAACGAGGGCTGGGCGAAGGAAGATATCCAATAAAATTCCAGCCTCGATCTTGGAATTCTTGAATAATTAACTCGGGTTTGGATTCAGCAGCCCCCGTGAGAAGGCTATAGTATTTCAAATCCAACGGCTTATTAATCATTTTTGACTATTACACCCTAGATTTTATTTTGGGAACCTTCTGCCGAGTTTCCAAAGAATCCAAAGCCATAGATTTTGGATCAACTGAGTTATCGGTCGGCTTTGGTTTGGGATTTTTCGCATCCTTAACTGTCTGCTTGAATTGGGGCAATAGTTCGAGCATAGGGATAACACTAGATATTAAGGAATTGAATCCTTGATTGCCCTCGCCCACGACAATCATTTTCTCAGGCGATAGATGGGAATAAATTTCTGGGAGTTTTTCCAAAAGCTTGAGCGTAATGAAACTTGGATCTGACTTAGCAATTGCATCCACTTGTTTCTCCAGCCCTTCAGCTTCTGCAGCCATTTTCTGACGTATACCTTCGGCTTCTGCCTCATATTCTGCTAATTTTTTCAGCTTTATGGCTTCTGCATCAGCTCTAGCACGGATTATTTTTGCATTATGATAAGCTTCGGCTTCTATTTCCACACGGATCATTTCTTCCCGTTGCAGTAGAATTTCAGCAGATTTTGTTGCCAAATCAGCATCCTTCTTTACATCAATCTCCCGGAGACGGTATTGTTCGATAGCATTAGCCTGGGAGAGCTTTGCTTTACGATTTTCTTCGATTTTTTTGATGGCTTCCATGTTGTCCTTCAAATCACGGTCAAGGACCTGGACTTCGATAATTTCCAGCGATTCGATCACGATTCCCCAGTCTTGTGTGAGGTTTAGGAGTTGATCGGTGATGAGTTTGATAATTTCGGTGCGATCGCAAATAATTTTTTCAATTTCTAGACTAGCACATGTGGTTCGAATGATAGCCTCCGTTGCAGTGCTTAGTATGCGTTCAACGTAATCCGGTGAATTTCGGTTCCAATCCACCGCATTAAAGGCAGTTTGCGGATTTGAAACGCGCCAATACAAAATGGCGGAAATTTTTACATCCTGATACTCGCGGGAGAGAATTTTTTCCGACGAGTCAAGTAGTGTTTTGCGGGTCGTTGTTGGAATTACGATAATTTCATCTATCAGGGGTAGTTTGATTATTTTACCGCCCCGTCCAGAGCTGTGAACTTTACCATTCCTTAGGTGTATAACATACTCATTAGTTTTGAATTTTCGATACCTTGAAGCGAAGTACAGGGCGAAAAGTACAATTGTCAATACGATTAATAGTACAATCCCTGCCGGTCCGAGTTGAATTTCTGCCATGTTGTTTTTTTAAACCTTTTTTCTGTTTTTTTTTAGTTTTTTAATTTAAGTTTTAGTTTTTGTTTTTGTTTTTGGTAATTTTCCCCAATGAAAAAAAATATTTATTACAGTACAAATTTAATATTCAAATCCTCTTCCTCGTGGAACGGATTTTCGGAAATTCCACTTTGTCCGGGTCTGAATCGACAAAATATCGTTTATCCTTCACCCGAACAATGTATACCTGATCACCAGGATAAAAATAAGCCAATGGATATAATGATCTTGCGGCTATGGTTTGTGCATTATCAAAGGAATTCACCGAGATGACTCCTCCGTCAATAGACACTGGAATCTTAACTGTTGCTTTCCTGCCAAGTAACTCGTTTCCCAATCTCACCCGATAAGCGGAATTTTTAGCAACTTTCTGCCATAGTTTACTTATTCCAATAGTGATTAAGACGGATAGACCAATAGCGATAATCACCCAAAGCACTTTTAATCCGATTAAATCATATGTAGATATCCCGCTTGCCCCCGACCACATTAGAAACAGG
>JABCSI010000231.1 GCA_018238965.1 Promethearchaeota archaeon | reverse complement strand
AACCCGCAAGGAAGTACTGCCCGTGGCTTCGTAGAAGCCAATGGAATCCATTTCCTTTGATGGAGGATGTCAAACTAACAGAATAGGTAGTCCAGGAGTCCAGTCTATGGAATGGAACGATATAGGAACGATGTACCCTGATGAAGTCATCATCTGGCAGGATATCTTCAAGATTTTTCAATGTTTGCCGGGTGATCAGCCTGCCATTATCGGTATGAACCATGGCATAATCTTTTAGTCCCTCCACATACAAAATGCTGGAGGTATTTACCCGATAATTCTTTTTTGGAACGTACATCGATTAATATAAAGCTTTTGGGTGAATGTGAGTGTAATTGTTCTTCTAACTGTTGTGTGGAAATTCCCGAAACATCTAATTTTTCCAAATCCGGATCCAAGGTCCCCATTACTTCACATGAAGGGCTATCGAGGGGAACCCATGCGGCTTTCGGATCCTGTGAGCAATTGTAATTAGCCTTGAGTATCCCATTCATCCAATCGGCGGGTCCAAGAATTAAATCCTCGAGGAATTCAATAAAATTTTCTTTTGTGTCAATTTTAAAGAAAGGATTGGTTAATTTTTGTTTACCTAGGGAACTGGGAATCCTTCCGCGGTAATCATGGGCAGGATAGACAATTAATTCTTCAGGAAGATTCTTTAGTTTAACCAAAGTTTCCCAGTGATCAACAGAATCTCCACCTGGAAGATCATCTCGGCCAGCGCCGCCCTCATCAAGAAATAATGCATCTCCGGTAAGAATTTCATTGGGCAAGATCACGGAAATGCTATCTGCTGTGTGGCCCGGAGTTTCTAGAAACTTAATGGGAATCCCTTCAAAAAGCAGTTGGTCATTATCCTTAACTCTGTGTGTGACACATTTTGCAGGCGCTTTTTCTCCCATGATCAGTTCGGCGCCGTATTTTTCTTTCAAGGCTGCCCCCGCAGAAAGATGATCGGCATGGGTATGGGTATCGATGATGAATTTTAAATCCAACTTTTCTTGCGCAATATAATCTGTATAATAATCTAGGTGGTCTAACTGTGGATCAACGATGATTACTGAGGAAGAATCCCTTGGACGAATTGCATATGCTTTACAGGTGTGAGTCGGATTTAAAGGCTCGAATCGATATTCAATCATAATATAGTATTAGTTATCTTGCGAAACTTATTTATCTTTAACTTTTAATTCAAAAGCGACCTTCTTAAACGCATGGGGATTTGGATTTAAGAAATCGGCAAAAAGTGGGCGAATAATTAGATGCGTGGGAAAAATCTTCGTGTGGAATTTTTATATTCCAGAAAGGCATCTCCAAATAATTCTTCCAGATAGTCTTCCTCTCTGTGGATAAATATTCTGAAGATTAAATACATAAAAATTGGTATCGTAAAACTCAGTAAAGACCCCGTAATTATTACAAAACCCGGAACTATGATCATAATCCAGGCAAAATATATTGGATTTCGAATTTTGGCATAAATGCCTACCGTACATAGCTTCTTCTCATTGAAATACTGGACAACAATCAGTGATTTCCGAACTATTGCAAAACCTATTATAATAATCCCTAAACCAACTAAAATATTTACGATTCGGAAACCCAACGTTAAGATCAGTGATGGAAAAAAGACAAAATTTACAATCAGTATTGATAACCCATAAATTACCGAAAGAAGCGTAAACTCATTTCCTATTCCAGATAGTGTCATTTTCCCCATAAGTAAAACCTTGCATGTTAATCTAAAAAAATTATTACTACTTAATTTTTTATCAAAATCGATTAAATACTTATCTATAAACGATCCCACGCACGATGGACCGCTTCCCCTGTCATCTCGATCACGGATTGCATTTGGTCTTTGGGTGCTAATCCGATTTCTGGCGCAATCTTCATAATAGAGATGTGAGAAACAAATACCTTTCCTTCCTCTTCATAAACAACAAAGCTGCACGGAAATAATAACCCAACATCTATTGAAACATCTAATGCCGCCTTTGCAAATTTAGCGCCACATGCCATAATAGTAGTATATCTGGGATAATCCACCTGTAATTTCTCTTTGAAAACTTCATCTATAGCTTTTATTCCCAAGATTCCGAATCCCTCTTCGCTCACGACCTTTGAAACACGCTCCACAGCAGCATCAAAGTCCATTTCTATCTGTTTTTTCAAATATGTTACCATTTTTTTCACCGATGATATTGTAATATAAGAAATATGTGGGATTCAAATTCAAAAACGTTCGGTTTAAAGCTTATAGTTAATTTGAAAAGAAAAATTTTCAAAAATCCGAATTTTTATTATCTGGTTTATTACCAAAGCAATAATTTTTCAGAATAAATTTCTTATGCCAAAATGCACTACAGTAAGTATTATGGTTAAAGAAATTAACGAAGACGAGCTCGATGTGTTGATTAAAGAAAAAAAAATCGTGATCGTCGACTTTTCGGCTGTCTGGTGTGGTCCGTGTAAAACCTTAGGAAAAATCCTTGAAGACAAGGTCATGCCCAAGATTAAAGACGATGAAGATGTTGCATTAGTGAAAATTGACATCGATAAAAACCGGGGTATTGCCGAAGGATTACAGATTATGTCTGTTCCAACAATGATGTTCTTCTATAAAGGACAGCGCATTGTATTTCAGGGCCAGAATGGTAAAAATGAAGACCGCGTTGTTGGATTCAATCCCAATGTAGATCAAATGATAATGGATTTGATTGAGCAACTTAAGGCCGATCCTACTCCCGAAAAACAAGAATAAGTTCAAAATTGGTTCCAAAATATTTTTTTAGAATCCTATTACATCAATTTGAATCTTACTTCTTAGGATTTTATTTCTTCTTACTTTTACTTTTACTTTTACTTTTACTTTTAGTTTTACTTTTAGTTTTTGCTTTCGGTTTCGGTTTGCGGAAGATCAGAAAGTAATGATGATGCACATTTGAGATGTAGGTGTTTGGATAACCCCATATCCCCAATTTTTTATCCTGTTGCACCCATAAAAATTCTTGGCACATTTGCCAACCATAATCCCGCATTTTCAAAGCAAATTCCCAAGCAATGGGATAAAATTGCTGTTTCGCTTTTAAAAGATTTTGCATAAACACCGCAAGATAGGAACCAAGGCGCATGATTTGTTCATATTCATATTCATGTTCCTAGATATAACCAGTGGAATAAGAAACTGTAAAAATCAGATAGTGGAAAGCATTATATAGTTAAATTTATATGTATATATTTGTATGACAATCGTCATCGCGGACAGTACAATTCTTATTCTTTGTGTTAAAATCAATATTTTTGATGTTTTGATCGATAAATATGGGACGATTCATATACCTAGCGGTGTATATCTCGAATCAGTCGTAAACGGCAAAAAAGCGGAGAAGGAGGATGCATTTTTTATTGAAGACCGAATTATCAACAAATTTGTAAAAGTAATCAATATCCAAGACACTAAGAGCAGAGATAAATTGATGAGAGATTTTAAAATTCATTTGGGTGAAGCAGAATGTGTGGTTCTTTTCTCCGAAATATCTGCGGAGTTGTTAGGAACTGATGATAAAAAAACCATAAATCTTTGTAAGCTGCTTAAGATTCCCTATTTCTCCGTACTCTCGTTTATTATGTTGTGTATTTCGGAAAATAGGATTTCAAAATCTCGAGCTGTTTTAAAAATTAAGAAATTGGAAAGATTTGGGTGGTATAAATCAACTTTTTTAGAGAGCATAATCGAAAAAATTCAAGAGATTGAGGTGAACTAAATGGGTGATATCTTATCAGTAAGATTGGATGACCAACTTAATAATTTAATAAAAATATTTATCAAAGACCATAATTTGGAAAAATCCGAAGCAATTCGTCAGCTTATACTTAAAGGTGTTTACATGAATGCAGTGCAAGACTATTTGGAAAATAAAATATCGGTACAGAAAGCCGCTACCATGACGAACATGGCACTTTCTGATTTTATGGATTTTTTAGGCGGCTTAGGTATCGGATCACAATTAGATATGGAAGATATTTTAACGGGTTATGAGAACTTACGTTATGCATCAAGAAAAAATAACGATTAGAGAATAAAGAAAGAAAAATTGGAAGATTTATTTTCGGTGTTTCTATTAATTCTTCTCTCGAAAATACCTTCTTTTCAGCCTATTCTCATTTCTCGGTTTTGGTTTGGTTTGGACTCTTTTTTTTTGATTTTCGTTTTCGCACGGGGGGTCTAGGTTTCGGTTTGCGGAATATTAGAAAGTAATGATGATGTACATTTGAGATGTAGGTGTTTGGATAACCCCATATTCCCAATTTCTTGTCCCGTTGCACCCATAAAAATTCTTGGCACATTTGCCAACCATAATCTCGCATTTTTAATGCAAATTCCCACGCAATGGGATAAAATTGCTGTTTTGCCTTCAGAAGATTTTGCATCACAACAGCAATATAGGCTCCGGGGCGCATTACTTCATAAATACCTGCATAGAGTTCCAATAAGTTGGTGAGAAACTCCGAATACTCGGGAATATTTCCCATATCCAATTCATCATCGGAAAATGCGGCATCGAAACCTTCGGCAATTCGCGCCTTCTGGGTACTATCGGATCCACCCCGAGAATGATGGAGCATATCCCAATAGGGAGGGGAAGAGATGCAAAAATCAAATTTGGGTAAAGTTAAATTTGGGATGTCCCGACTATCGCCCAAAATAATATATTGTTTAGTGCGTCTGGCTGCAAGTTCTGCCCATTTTTTAGTTAATTCAATTCCTACCCCATTACGGTTCGTTTGATCACAAGCAACTAATGTGGACCCAGTACCAACAAAGGGATCAAGGACCCACATGCCCTCCTTCGTGAAAAATTTAATGAATTGGGCGATGAGGTCTTCGGGAAACTTGGCAGGATGCAGATGTTCAAGATTTTTTTTATTACGGGGAGGTGGATGGTGTTCAAACCACGAACGGGTAAATTTTATCCATTCTTTGCCAGTTAAATTGTTCATCGTATTACGGGGGCTGTAATTACCCCGACCCTCAATGATTAACTTTTCGGACGGTTCGGGGATGGGGTTAAATAATGGGGAAAACATAGTGTCGGATGTTGCGGGCTTTTTTGAAGTTGTTTGCCCTATAGATTCAATTAATTGCTTAGAAGAATATAACATTGCTTAGATAGAGTAGGGAGGGAATTTTTTTAATTGTTTAGATTCTTAAAGAGGGTAAGATGTTAAATTTGGCTTCCATGGATGTGGATGTGTGTATCATAGGTGGAGGCATTGCGGGAAATTATTTGGCATCGTTACTATCACGTGATCATATTTCGGTTTGTGTCGTTGAAGAACATCCCACAATTGGCATTCCCTTTCAATGTGCGGGGATAGTATCCCAAAAAATACTGAAATTGGTTTCCCTTCCCCCCAAAATAATTTTAAACCGGATCTCCACTGCACGAATTGTTTCTCCCGATCACAGCACAATTTATGTTAAGTCTCAAGAAAATCCCGTTGTAATTGATCGGGTCAAATTTGATCAGCATTTTGCCCGGATTGCTCAAGAAAACGGCGTCTCCTATTTATTAAAGGAAAAATTTATCTCCTTTTCCCGTATTTCATCATCTAGGGTAAATAGGGTGAATGGGATGAATGGGGTGCACGAGGTGAGTAGTCTTTGTGTGAGGGTAGAAACAAATCGCAGAATAATAAGGTGCAATATACTGGTTGGTGCCGATGGGCCGCATTCGCGTGTAGGTAAGCAATTGGGCGTAAAAACTTCTGTTATTGCCGCATCCCAAATTCGAGCGCGTTATTCGCATTCAACCAGTATGACATCAATGGTTTTTGATTATCGGTGGCGGGAATTATTCGGATACATCATTCCCGAAGGATCTAATGGGGTTTGTCGTATAGGATTGGGGAGCAGAAAAAAAACTGCCAAGAGAACTTGATGGTTGTGAAGTGCGTGAAGCACTGGTCAAGTTCGGCGCAGATCTAGCCTGAATATTGCATGAAAACTTGAAAAATAAAATGTAATATTTTATCTGTCAACAAGTTAACTTTGACACAAAAATAAAAACGTGCATAAAAAACAAGGAAATGACGGTTAGTAGTACAGAGCTTAAGCTACGACACCTCATCTTTGTTCGAATATCTTCGGATTGTCGGTGATTACTATTGCGTCGAGGTAGATTGATTCACGTGGCATAATGCTAATAGTATGTTTGCCTTTTTTCAGCTTATAGATTTTTAATTGTGTCAGGCGGCTGTTACTGTTGGCCGCCAAAGCCCAAATCCATGATTCAGCGCTCTTCAAATGGGCACTATTCATTTTATCACCGTCAATGCTGAAGTTTAACGAATTATGACTGCCGACCGGGGCATCGGATCTGACCCGCATCAGAATGAAGTATTTGCCACTCTTCGGAATATCAAAACTGTATTCAGCAGGCTCATTCCTCGCACCGTCTACATAGACACATTTTTTACCGGAAGCATTTTTATCTTTGATTACTTTATACGGTTTGCCATCGGTCGGCTTTTCAGCTTCAAAGTACAGGGTAAAAACACCCTTTCCCTCCGGTTTTATCGGGGCTTTCACATCAGTTTTCGCATAAATAACTACCGGACGCGAATAACCATTTTGCAGCCTCACCAAGAACACGCCTCGGTAAAGCACCCGTTCTTTCATCATTTCCGGTTTGAGTTTTACGATAAAAGTAAGTTTGTCGCCGGATTTTAATTTACC
>JABCSI010000027.1 GCA_018238965.1 Promethearchaeota archaeon | reverse complement strand
AAAATAAAAAACTGATAAAAGAGAACAAGATGAAATTAAAAGGGACAATAAACCAAGTTTTACATAAAGTTTATCATTGTAATGATACTGGGAAATTTTCAAACAAATTTGTTGATATTTTTTAAACTTCAAATCTCAGAATAGCACCAATTCCTCCGAGATTAAAAAATTGTTCACCTTCTGATGTTTCTGTAGAAATTATTTCAATTTTTGCCCCTGACTTTTTTGCAGAATCTTTTAAAGATTTTGAAATTTCTTTTTCAATTTTTTTTGATAAAAATAAAGTTTCAACTGCCCCATATTTTAATACCTTTTCAATTTTTTCTATTTTAATAGAAGATTTATTTGGGGTTTCTCCTAAACTTTCAAAAAGTTTTTTCAAAATATTTTTTTCATAAATTATTTCTTGTTCAGCTAAAATGTCTTGTGATTTGGTTACTAATTCTTTTAATCCTGATTCATCGCTTCCTCCAATATCTATTTTTCCAATTATTTTTTTTCTTAACTGGTCTGTCAAATATTCATTGTCTATGAATTCATCTTTTGTCGGAATTGGACCGCCGATTATAATTCCTTTTAATTTTGGCATTTCAAAAAATATTTTTTTCATTTCTTCTGCAATTCTTTTGTAAAAATCTTTTGTTAAACCTTCTGTAATTCTATGAAATCTTTGAGAACTCTGACCTCCAGCTCGAACTTTTGAAGGAACCCCAGAAGTCATCTTAGTAATTTTTTCAATTCTTTTACCCTACTCATGCAAAACGAAGGAAATCTGTTGATTTTCCAACACATGGTTTTTCAGCGTCAATAAGAATGCGCCGCTATTTGAACTTTTCAAACCTAAAGAGAACTTCAAGAGAACCTTAGAAGAACCTAAGGGATAGGCACGAAAGCCCACCGTCAATCTTTTGAAATTCCGACATCTCCACAGTCTTGATTCGGTATCCGTATTCCTGTAATCGTTGGGATATATTGGGAAATCCTGCAGGAATTATGACCGTATTGTTAATATTTAAACAATTTGCGGCATAGTCTTCCTCCAGTGGAACCTCAATACGATCATAGGTCTCAAAGATGGGTGAAGAACGTAATTCTCCTGCAACGAGGACCGTATGATCATCCACCGCGTTCACTCCAGTTTTCAGATGGAGCAATTCTTTGAGGGGTACGATTTCAACACCATAGCCAACATCCTCTTCCAAGGCGCGAAATTGATTAGTACCTTCACGATTGGTACGATCCGAAAGCCCAACGTAATAACTGTTCCCAATAAGTAGCACATCGCCACCTTCCAGGGTGCCGGGCGCGAAAATTTGCTCAACCCGTGGAAAAAGATGCCGAATTGTGGGTGCAATTTCCTTCACTTCTCCTTCCCGCGTGGATGCCCCTGGACGGGTTAAAATGGCAAGATCCGGGTTAACAACGGCAGTATCTTCCACAAAACACGAATCCGGAAATGCTTCGAGGGAATCCAGGACAATCAGCTCCACGCCACAGGATTCCAAAATTCTTCGATAATGGTTATGTTGCTGCAGAAGTAGAGGAAAATCGGGTAATCCAAGATTGCTGGTAGAAAGCCCATTTATCACACTGCGTCCGGGTTGCCGCACAATGGCACGCTTACATTTCATTGAGGATTTTCTCCACCATAGTTTCTTTCCATCGAGGTTTCTCTCCGCTGTCACTGTTGCTTCTTCTTCCCGCCGGAGAATATTTCCATCTTCAAGGGTATCATATCAAAATCCCACTCATAGGAAAATCTCTAAAAAATAGTAAGGGATAAGTAGAAAAATGGAAAAATGCAAGGACCACAAGTTTATGTGGATCCTTTTGATTAACTAGAAATCTTCCTGACGATTGCCATGATCAGATCTCTAAATGAATCTTCCACTTTTTCACCGGTGGCTGCGGAGGTGAAAATGACATTCGTGTTATATTTCTTGCCGTATTCGATGGCTGCCTCATCGGTAACTACACGTTCCGATTCAAGGTCAATCTTATTCCCGATGATGATCATGGGCACGTCGTTCCCCCGAATTTCGATCAATGATTGGATCCAATCTTCCAGCGCTTCGAAGGATTGCTGCGAAGTGACATCAAAGACAACAAGTGCACCTTGGGATCCCTCCAGATACAGTTTTCGGAGTTTGCGATAAGCACTCTGACCACCCAAATCCCATATCTGAACACTTGCAGATTTACCAGCGAATTCATCTTCTAGCGCCACCTTTTTCTTAAGTAAATTCACCCCGAGGGTGGATTTGAAGTCTTGACTGAATCTATTTTCGATATAACGATAAACGAGCGAGGTTTTACCCACATTTCCCTCCCCAAGCAAAACAATTTTTAATACGTAATCTACCATGATTTGTAATCCCTTTATTTTTTATGAGCGGAATAGAGATAGTATATTTTATAATTGGTTAGTGAACCTTAAAATTATTTGTGTTATCTTGATCATTCTCGGGAAAATATCAGTTTCGGCAACAATTAGGAAGAATTAAATAAAGAATTGTTGGGATACAAATCGATCTAACATTTTGAGATCATAGAAATCTTTGACTGGTGTTTGTATTCTAGTTAATTTTCTTAAAATACCTAAAACATTAAAAATGTAATCATTCTTGGCATTATCAGCCAACTTCAAGTATTTTAGGCGTTTATCTTTTATATTTTTAGAGATCTCAAAAAATAAAAAAATAAAAAAGAATCTCCTAATAGAACAATTTTCAGAACATAATAACATGCCAACACAAAATACTTTAATTGATAAGAAACGCTTAAACATCGATATCGTATAGTTCTTTTGCACATACAGGGCATATACTATGCGTAAAATCCGCTTCTGAATGATCCCGCAGATAATCCTCAATTTGCTCCCAGTATCCCTCATCTGATCGGATTTTTTTGCAAGCGGCGCAAATGGGTAACATGCCCTGGAGCACCTTCACATGTTCTTCGGATATCTTTCTATCGGTGATATCCCGATTACTCCCACGGAATCCCAGCATCGTTCCATGTTGATCGA
Source organism: Promethearchaeota archaeon (assembly GCA_018238965.1). Classification (GTDB taxonomy): domain Archaea; phylum Asgardarchaeota; class Lokiarchaeia; order Sigyniarchaeales; family Promethearchaeaceae; genus Harpocratesius. The sequence goes on along the minus strand of JABCSI010000027.1, from coordinate 17,895 downwards.
CAATCTTTTGGCACACATGCTGATGCCACCTTAATTGGCCCTGCTTAGTGATTACTCGAAATTCAATATTGGCCCCATAGGTGGCGCTATCAATTTGGGTTTGATACTGATCCCACTTTGGCCGGTCGTCCTTAAGTATAATTTTTTCAATGAAACGAAGAAAATTTGGGTGGTCGGCCACCGAATAACCTGTAAGCCTTTCGCACGACGGAGAATTATACAAGAAATTGCCCGAATCATCGTACCAAAATTCCCAATCCACACTATAATCGGCCACTATGCGGAAATGCTGCTCTTTTTCCTCGATAAGTTTGAGATGTAGCAGATTTTGAAGCGCCAAGGCACAGTAGTTGACATATAGGAGAATTATGGGTAAATATCGGTCTTTATATTCCGGGTGGGTAAATTGGGAAATTTCCACAACTCCAAGTTTAGTCGTATCAGTTTCAATTTTTACAATGAGATCATTTCCTTCATTTTCCCATCTATATTTTGTATCAAAGGCAAGGAATCTTTCAGGAATAACAGTGTGAGCGGTTGAAAACTGATAATTCTGAAATTTAAAAACATTGGGAATCTCGTCGGAATCATCTGAATTAAACTGATAAATGGCGATGGATTTGGGAGAAAAGAGCAATTGAAAAAATTCGAGACTTTTCTGGATAATCTCAAAACTCTCCCCAACACTACTTATTTTCTTGAAGAAATCTAGGATCATCCCCAAGTCGGCATTGAAGGCAGTTGAATTGGATTTGAGTGACTTGGTTGAATCAGTTGATTTGGTTGATTTGGTTGAATCAGTCGAATCAGTTGAAGTGTTAGAATTGGTAGGATTGGTAGGATTTTTCTGGGGATTCACCATGCTCTAATATTTTAACTGATTATTCAGTATTGAATCTTCCGTATTGATCAATTGTTTGGGATATCGCCAGAAGGTTAGATTCGGGAACGTAATATGGAATTTCTCCGTGATTATCCGCCAAAATAAATCGTCCCAGGGATTTTACATCGGATAATAGGTCCTTAACGATTTGACTTGTCTGCTCCGGAGTCCATTTCACCATATTGATACCACTTAAATTACCGAGTATTGCGGGGGCCTTATCATCGGACAATAATAATTCCTTTACATTATCGCTCGTACTCACCCCAATAACAATAGGTTTCAACCGCGCTAAATCGTTGAAGGTTTTAGTGGCTCTTCCGGAAGCTAAATGAATTGTGTACATCCCATCCATTTTTTGAAAAGTACGTTCTGCTACGGGAAATCCCTTATCCAAAAATATATCCCGTGGAATCATATCTGAAGATGCCAGTGGATCAAAGGATACAATAAAAGTAGCCCCTGCTTTGGTTTGTGCATTGGCCCATTTTGAACTATATTCGATATTCAGTTCCATCAACTTTTTGAATTCATCAGGATGTTCATAGATTAATTCAATGTATTTATCAAATCCCATTTGGACTACGGGTAAAGAAAATGGTGCGAGAACTCCTCCGACAATTGGCATACTGGAACCAAAATGTTCCTTCAGACCTGCAATTATATCCAAGGTATTTTGGTAACTGGGTAAATGATCAAAGGAAGGTGATTCCAGAGAATTAATCATTTCAAAATCCCGTATTGGGGGCCGACCAGTATTAGGAGGACCGTCTTTGGTATACACTACATCCCCACCCCAACCCTCTATTTCCATAGCAAAGAAGTTTGCCCCCATAACAGCATCGTCTTGGTATTTTTCCTGCAGTAGTATTTGGCCCTTGATAACGTTTTCAGGAGATTTATAATAATCCTCAATGGAAATACCCAATTCGATGGCCCCATGATGGGTTAGGGTCAAAATGAACGGAACACGGTCAACTTCCTTTTGCTGTAAGGTTCCCACAATCCGGTCCATCGAAGTTAAAGTATCTTGCTTCATGATTGCAACCCCAATAACTGCTTAATTACTTCAATTGATTTGGTGGCGGTGGGGGCATAACCATCCGCACCAACATTTTTCCATAGGTCTGAATCTATATTGAAGGGAGCCCCTCCAACTATGACCTTAGTCCGTAATTTTAATTTTTTCATTTCGTCCACCAGAACTTTGACCCTTAGGGCAGAATTGAGCATTAATGTGGATATAAGTAGAAGCTGTGGGTTATCCTGCTTTAATTTTTCCAACAGCGCTTCTACGCTTATGCCAAATCCATAATCACTTATTTTAAATCCTGCAATGCGCAATATGGAATCGAGCATTTTCTTGCCCAAAATATGAAAATCTTCAAGAACTACCGTATATATCTTTTCGGAATAAAGGTTTTTTGGTTTGAAATTGGGTGAAATTTCCTCAATCACATCTTCACAAATTTTTCCAGCCATATAAACCTGAGAAAGCGCAATATCGCCCTGCACCCAGAGTTCTCCAAATTTCTTCTGGCTCTCGATGAGCAACTCTTCGCTGGTGAAATCTTGGTTTTCAGAATTGTTGATACTATCCAATAAAATGTTCTTTACATTTTCATAATCCAACACGAGCATAGCATTGAATAATTTTTCGACCAATTCTTGAAACATATCGGGTATAGGAATTGTGCACCTTAATAGTTACTTTTTGTTTTTTTGGCGCATCTCACGATTACACGTTCCTCCCTACAAAAATTAAATTGTAATCCAGAATTATTGCCCATGTGGAAACTAAGCGCATCCTTATTCTAGTATCTATTTTATCCTTCATCGGAGACTTTTCCAATTCGATGCTGGATGTGCTCTATGTTTTCTATGCAGTTTCGCTAGGTTTTTCCCCCGGTACGATTGGCTGGATCGCTTCTATCTACGGCATCACCTACCTCATTACTCCGGTGATCATGGGCCCAATCATTGATAAACTTCCTCGGAAAACAAGCCTTCTCATAGCCACGATCGGTCAGACAATCATTACCTTAGGGTATATTGCCATGATAGCGATAGAACCTCCTTCAATATTTTACTTGATCTTGGGAGGACAGGTCATACGGGCAACAGCTTATGCCTTTTTCTGGCCAACTATCCAAGTTCTATATTCGGAAATTGCCCAGGGAAACCATAAGCAACATGAGCGTAATATTAGTCTTTTTTGTATTAGCTGGTCACTGGGTGCAGGGCTCGGGGCATCTTTTGCCGGAATATTCGGAGAATGGGTTTTAATTGGGGGATTTATCACCGTTTCCGTGGTATACGCGATCGGATTGGGATTGGTAGTCTTTGGTATTCCGGGTGATTCAAAACAAAAAATTATCATCGACTCCACTATTTCTAAGCCAGATACTCCTTTCAAACCTTCCAAACCTTCCAAACCTTCCAAACCTACCAAACCTACCAAACCTTCAAATCTTGTTCTTTGGGTAATTTTGTTAGGAACACTGGTGTTTGCTGTTACTTCCAAAGGAATTCTGAGTTATTTTCCTAATTATGCGGTCATTCCCGAAGGGTTAAATCTGTCAGAATTCATTACGGGACAAATTATCTTCGCGTTAGGGATTGGACGATTCTTAGGATTTCTAACGGGGCAATGGATTACCAATTCCTTCACCAAACTGGTACGCAACACCCTCACGGCGGGAACTTTTCTCCTAGCAATTGCCTTTATCGATGTTCCGTGGATTCTCATGGTGATTTTATTAATAATTGGCTACATTGTCGGCCGTATTTATTATATCGCATTGGAACTCACGTTGAAGCATCACACCCACAATAAAGGTGCGAAAGCAGGATTATTTGAAGGTATGGTTGGTTTGGGCACAGCTCTCGCCCCCCTTATTGCGGGATGGCTCGCAGAATGGAATTTAATTGTACCCTTCATTTTCTTCAGCGCGTTTGCCCTTGTTAGCTGGGGAATCATGAGAATACTGGGAAAAACTCTTATGCGGGAGGAAGCCAGTTCTTCATCAATTTAATGGTTAAATAATACAAAAATCCTTCAAACCATGCATTCCCGGGTTGTGCGGGCGCCCCCAATAACCGACTCTGATACGCATCAACAGTATTTCCATATAAATTCCCCAATGTGATCATCCAGCAAGAAGCAATTATTTGACGGGTTTTATGCACTCCATAATAGGCGACTAATCGTTTAACTGATCCCCGGGATGGATTTTCACGGGATTCGGCAAAATGTTGTGCGAAGGCAAGGGCGGGAAATTCTTCTTGATCAGCACAACTTAAATCCTGATCTAGGATGGATTGAATTTCTCCTTCGCTGCACCCGGATTCCAGAGCCATCTTTGTATGAAAGAATGAGCAGTACCTACAATCATTAACAGAGGTAACTGCCAACATTATGCGTTCCTGTAATTGGTTGGAAAGGGAGGGTGATCTGGTAAATGCTTTAAAATGGGGTAAATGTTTGAAGAGAAAGGCGAGAAAACGGATATTTTCCCGAATTGTTAAACTCCTTTTGGAAAAAGCAAGCGGAGGAGACGAAGAAGGAGAAGAATGAGGAGATGAGCTAAGGACTTCCAGCGATTCCATATTATATTACAACCCCAGATTAAATTTAAGGTTGCCGACTTCGGTTTGAAAATCACATTCATGGGATATGCGAGTATTATGACAAAGAAGAGATAATCTTTGCAATTTTCTGGTATAAATGCGCAGAAATCCGAAAGGTTGTCTCAAAACAAAGCCGATCAATCAATAATTGCCCTTGCTTAGACGATATATATTTTTTCCTAATACTGCGAAGAATTATTCCCACGGTTCCGGTAATTTGTAAGTTCATGGCTTTACAGACCTCGCGTGCCGCTAAATCATCAATAATCAAAATTGGTTTGATTTCAGAAGAAGAAATTTCATTAGAAAGCACAATAACGGTGGCTTCACCTCGATGAATTTGGAGTGATTCAATTTGATCTACTAGATTATGATTGGTCGGAATTCTAATCTTTATATATTTTTTTATGAATTGGGTGATAATGGGAATTTCCGGACTTTGTTCCTTTCTCAAAACTTCCTGTACAACTTCTTGGGTTGAATAAAGTTGGTCAAAATTATGTTTTAGAAGATCAATTGCGCCAATCTTACCCAAATAGATGATAGGTGAGGCATTGGTGATTCCAATCATTTTTAATCCCAAAATTAATCACTTTTAACAAATTCCATATCAATTTCCAAAGCCTTTTCATCAAAAATATATATGTCACGGCTCTCAACCTCTACCATCATTTCCCTTAAGGATAGATCAAGAGTCTGGGCGGCTTTCCATAGACTTATTTTTCCTTTTTTAATTTGTTGGCAAAAAATTTCGATTAAGTCTTCTTGTAAACCCTTGGAGAGCAATTGTCTAATATAGGCGGATTTGTCTTGAATTTTCCGTGACTCTAAGACTTGGTTTAGTTTTTTTTCAATTTCCTCATCTATCCGAACCGACAAAGTTGACATTTAAATCATGTATATTATGTCATACTGGGTATATATATATTAGGATAAATAATTGAAACAGTCCTTTATTTTAAATTCCGCCAAACCGGATTAAAAAACGCAAACGATCTGAATCAAAAATGAACAGAATATAACCCTAATTCTTCAATATTCGAGAATTTAGAAATAATGCATGGAAGAGTGAAGAATATTGCGGAATTAAAAATCGAACGATAAAAAAATTGGAAAACAAGGCGATAGTAATCAGGGATACGAATCGATAATTAGAGAATTTCTTCGATCTCTTGAATTCGATTCCAGATTTCGATACCTTTTTTTGTAAGGTATATAACTTTATCGTTATTTTTATTTAATTTATATGCAACAATATCGTGGCTAATCAAATCGTCTTTAACACGGAAGTAAGTGTTTGGATACGAATTTACATCGCTTAGACGTTTGAAAAAGGTTGATTGGACAGCCTCTTTATTGGGAAAATCAGCAAGAATTTCCAACGTTTCGGAAAAACCCCGACGTCGGAATAATCTAAAGAAGGTGCTTTCAGTACTCATTTTTTGAATCTCCTTATCTTGTGTTTTTGGGTAATATTTGTTTACTAACAATTGCGTTAAATAAGATCGGTTCAGATTTAAAAATTTCTAATAGTAACAAACCTTCCATAGTGAATAGAAAATCTACCATCAAAAAGTGGTCTCCAAAGAAAAAGTAATTCCTTTACTGAGTCCTTCATCTAAAACGAAAAAATATTACCACAATTCTTGCAAGACTGTTCCCATGTATTGAAAAATCAATACACTTAAGTGGTATTGCACCATGATTCATAATTCAAAATTTCCCTTCAGAGAAAAAAACCTATAATTTCAAAATCAATGTTATTGTAATTCCCATATGGGGAGAGCCGATTCACCCAAAGATCGCGGTGAAAATAAAAGCACATTTGAATACATTATCGTGGGCGCGGGAATAGCCGGATGTAAACTCTTTTATCATCTCACAAAAGTGGCCTCATGCTTATTGGTTGATCAGTCTGCCCCAATATTCCCCTATAAGAAAGCGAAGGTTGTTTGTTTTCATTCGCTTCCTTGGTTGGAAGAACTCCATTTAGACTCACCAACAGAATCTGTTATACCTACACAGGCACATTGGAAAGCGATCTATGCAAGTCGGAATCGTGAAGTGGTTGTAGACGGTCGGGAATTCGGTCAGCAACTCTCTGTGATAATAAACGAATATGATGCCCGCAACTGGTATCTTGAAAATTCGAATTTTGAGAATGGAAAACTCCTATGGAACAGCCAATGCGTGAATATATCTCGAGAATCCGCAAATTCGCAATGGAGTTTAACCATCAAGGACAATCGAAAGCCTCAAAATTCTCAGAATTATCTACATCCTGTGGTCTCTACACATACAGCGAATTGTCTTATTCTCGCTACCGGAGCATCGGGATTGAAACAGAGTCCCTCTTTGCAGGCAAATCTCGGTTTCAAAACACCCGCTCTTTATAATGGTATCTCTTGCACGTTCACAGCCCCTTCGGAGGTTCTTGACAGGAATATTCCAATGCAATATCAATTTCGTTTACACCCCCAGATTAGCACAACGGGCATGCTGTTCATTAATCGATTTCGGAATTTCTTCAATATTGGTTTTGTGGAGCAAAGCGACCGTCCCACCATGGAAGCAAAGTTTCTCAGGATCCTAAGCAAGTATGCGCCAATTCAAGACTTTTTCAAGGATGTAGATAAACCACCCAACCATGTAACCTCGGAAGATTTTTCATTTTTCCCCGCATGTAAAGGCCGAGTTCAAAAATTTGTCAAGGATGGCGTAGCTCTTGTGGGAGATGCAGCAGGTCTACTCTATCCGCTCTATTTCGAAGGAATTGTCGGGGTTGGAGCTTCAACATCGATCTTGGCTTCAATTTTGCAAGAAATATTTGAAAAAAATCTTCCCTACAATGCCACAAATCTAAAACCATACCAAGATCAGCTTCATCACACCATTGTAAGTAAATATATGGCAGCCGGGGACATGTCGGATGAACTATTTTTCCGTTTTAACGAGCAACCCCCCTTTGCGATCTGGGATGCCTATTTACAAAGCATAGCCGAAGTGAAGCAGGTTCGAAAGAACATCCATCATGCCTATGTATGTCAAGATTTAGCCCATTATCCGATTGAAAATGATAATTGGGTAGGTGAACAACTATTTCAACGATTGAGTCCGGCCAAAAAAGTGACCCTATTGCCCAAATTTGTGAAATTCAAACTCAAACATAAATATTAGCATCTTTTGGTGGATTTGATACATAAATAGTAATAATTCCCATTTCTAAGATTTTAGATGCTAAAAAAAGAAAAAAATTTGATTTAATGGAATCAATTGTTCTTATTTTTCTTCGATAAGGTTATCTTCAAAACCAGGAGCTTCTCCACCCTTTACACGAGACAGGAAGAACATTGCCAATAATTCAAAGACGATTGCATAATAGAATAGAATATTGTATTGCTCTCCATCTGGACATTTAGTAATAATGCGGTATAAATCAAAGACACCTCCTGCAATTACAGGACTCAGAGTATCCGATAATTGACTGGCGAGATAATAAGCTCCAGTAAGTGTTCCGATCATACCTTTAGGTGCTTTTTCCCACAATATAACAATCGTATTTATGTTTATCATTCCGTAAAAGATACCAATGACTGCAAATAGTGTCGCAATCGCAGGGAATGTATTCATAAAGGGCATGGGCATCATAACCATACAAAGTGTAAGTCCAATTAAGCCAATAAAGATTGTACGTTTTCTACCAAATTTTTGAGCTATTTTCCCGGCAAAAACTGCAAAGAGGATCATTACAGCAGGAGATAACATTAAAGCCATACCTGCTTGTCCCGATTCCATTCCAAGTGAAAATGTTGCAAAGAGACTGTAAAAAGTTCTAAGAGCATTAAAACCGAAAAACCATGAGAAGACCACCAACAACATATAAAATGTGCTCTTATCTTTGTCGGTGAAGATCTTCTTTATTCCAGCCAATAGAGGTTCTTTTTTCTCTACTTCTTGTTCTCCTAAATATTCAAGTGTTAAGGGATCAATAGCTATATTATGTTCCCCAACCTCAAAGAATTTATCCCCAGTAGGCGTTTCCTTAACTTTTAATAAATATACCAATAGAACAATTCCTGTAAGAAAGCTAACTATCCAAAATCCTGCCGCTCGACCTAGATCTTCATTACCAGGAAACAATGCGGAAGTGAGTGGTAAAATACCTAACCCTATGATCATTGATACGGCTCCCATAACATTGATGATAGCGTTTCCCGTAGGTCGAACTTCTGGTTCTGTAAGATCAGGCATGAGAGATACAGCAGCCGTTCGATAAAATGCCATTGAAATATTAAACCACATTACGACAGCAATCAACGCAACAAATGCTGCAACTCCGCTTGATCTTGAAATAAAACCGATAACAGAAAAGGCGACAATCGCTGATGAAACTCCGATCATCAAATATGGTGAACGCTTTCCATACTTTGATTTTGTTCGATCAGAAAGAGCTCCAAAGTATGGGAGAAGAAATATTGCAACGATATTATCTAAAACCATCACGACACCAATTAATGTATCACTAAATTCCAATCCCATATCCGTAAAATATTCTTTCAGCAAAACAGGCATACGAAAATTGTAATATTCCCAAAAGATAGAACAAGCCATAAAAGCCAATCCTATTAAAAAGGTACGCCCATATCTCAGTTTTCCCGGAGTATTGGGCGTCATTCGTGGTTGATATTTTCCACGAGATTCATTAGAAAAAGTTGATTCTGACATTGTATAACAGTTAATTTTCATCATTAGAAAATATAAAGGTTAGTGTATGTTCTTTTCATTTCGAGTAAGAAGAAAACAAACATTATTTTAATAATCCAATATCTTTCAAAGTCCTTTGAAAAACTGCTTCAAGCATTTTGTGGTTATTTTTGCCCTCAAATTGCTCGGGGGACAAATTTTCCATCATTTTAGCTGAAAAATGTCTGAAAAATTCTCGGGATTTTTTTTCAGGGATTAATTCAGTTTCTATTACCAAATAACCCTCAGAAAGATGCTGTCCCTCACATTTGAAACCATATATGCCTTTTCCTTTGATACTGACATGATAATATTCACCACCTCCAAGATCAGACAAAAATTGCTGCACCCCCGTTAGAAAATTGGTCATTAGAGGGGTGATGGGAGGAGAAGAAGGGTTATGATAGTGACTTATCAAACTATTTCCAATGAAAAACCAAAAATCCATGATCTTCGATAATGGGAATTTAATATGTCGTGCCATTGCCTTGAAATAAGCTATTGTCCTTCAAAAAAATTCAGATTGAGGGGAATTCTGTCTGGGGGATACAAAACTTACCTAAGGGGATGAGAAGAGGTAGAAGAGCACATCTATTTGCGAAAAGTTTTTTAAATTTCGAAGAAAAATTAACCCAACTGGAGAATTCACAATTCTTCACTTCACATCGATATTGATCAGAGAATGACGCCAACAGAAGCAGAAACTGGACTTGGAATGGTTCATTTTTATTATGGACAAGGCACCGGAAAGACGTCTATTATTTTAGGGCGAATAACTCGTTGTTTAGGGCATAGCCTCAAGCCTATTTTGATCCAATTTCTTAAAAAACATGATCCTACCGGTTCCAAGGGATTTAATTACGGAGAATATATAACCCTTACCACCCGTCTTGAGGTTCCCGTCATACAATTCGGAAATTACCATTTTGTAAGGACACCTGCTCAAATCGAAGCAAATCGAGCGTTGGCTCAAGAAGCATTGACAAAAATTCAAGAATATTTACATTCCAAGGAATATGATGTAATAATTTTCGACGAATTGGGCTCGATGATTGAGATTAGATTATTTACCGTGGAAGATGTTATTCTTGCTCTGAGAAATCGAACCACTGATGCAGAAATAATGATCACAGGACATAAACCTATTCCCGAATTGATTGAACTGGCGGATTATGCGACGCATTTAGAGGCGGTCAAACACCCATTTCAAAAAGGCATTCTCGCACGGGAAGGAATCGAATATTAATTATGATTTTAGGATGATTCTAGGTTAAATTTTTGATATAATGGTGAAGAATTGATAATTAGGTGAAAATATTGACAGAAACAAATACAAAAAAATTGGATCATACCATCTTAGCGGAAACAGAGAGATGGATTGAATCTGTGGTGAAAAAATCATTACAACGAGTTCCAGAACGTAAAAAAAGATTCAAAACACTCTCAGATATCCCCATCAAGGCACTCTACAACCCCAACGACATCCCAAATTGGGATTATTTGAAAGACATGGGATTTCCCGGAGAATATCCCTTCCTTCGGGGTGCCCAACCCACCAGTTACCGCGCCCGTTTATGGACGATGCGAATGTTCGCGGGTATGGGAACGGCAAAAGAAACAAATGAACGATTTAAGTACTTAATAAAAAATGGTCAGACAGGGCTAAGTACGGCCTTTCATCTTCCGACACTTTATGGATACGAATCAGGTTCACCAATGAGTGCAGGTGAGATTGGAAAGGAAGGTGTGGCAATTGATACTCTTGCAGATATGGAGGCGCTATATGATGGAATCGATTTGGGTAAAATATCTACTTCCATGACAATCAATGCACCAGCATCAATCCTTCTGGCAATGTACATTGCAGTAGGAGAAAAACAAGGAGTTCCAATGGATAAATTGACCGGAACAACCCAAAACGATATTCTTAAGGAATACCAAGCCCAAAAATCTTACATATATCCCCCAGAACCTTCCATGCGGTTAATTGTGGATACAATTGAATTTTGCACAAAACATGTTCCCAAATGGAACACAATCAGCATTTCTGGATACCACATTCGGGAAGCGGGATCTACAGCGGTGCAAGAATTGGCCTTTACACTCGGAAACGGCTTAGCGTATGTTGAAGCTGGAATTGCACGAGGTTTGGATGTAGATGATTTTGCACCCCGATTGTCCTTCTTCTTCAATGCCCATAATAATTTCTTTGAGGAAATTGCGAAATATCGGGCAGCCCGGAGAATTTGGGCACGGCATATGAAGGAAGTTTATCACGCTAAGGATCCTCGATCCTGGCGCCTTAGATTTCACACCCAAACTGCCGGTGTGGCATTAACAGCTCAGGAACCTTACAATAATATAATTAGGGTGACTATGCAAGCACTAGCAGCTGTTTTAGGAGGCACACAATCCCTCCATACCAACTCCTTTGATGAAGCTCTTGCATTACCCTCCGAAGAAGCGGTCAAAATAGCCTTACGAACGCAACAAGTCATTGCTCATGAGACCGGGGTAGCAGATACTATTGATCCATTGGGAGGTTCCTATTTTGTGGAGTGGCTCACGGATAAAATGGAGGAAGAGACAGAAGCCTATTTTGCCAAAATCAAAGAGTTTGGAAAGGGATCTATGCTAGAAGGTGCGTATGTGGGAATAAGAAACAACTTCTATCAACGCGAAATTGCTAACGCCTCATACCAATATCAAAAAGAGATTGAATCTAAGGAACAAATCCAAGTTTGTGTGAATGCTTTTAAGGTGGAAGATGTATCCAATAAAAAACCCGATCTATTAAAGATTACTGAAGAAGTAGGTGTGCAACAAGTGGAATCACTCGCCGAAGTGAAACGTACCCGAGATGCCACAAAAGCTCAAGCTTGTTTAGATATGATTAGGGAAAAAGCCCAAACCAAGGAAAATCTGATGCCCTATATTTTGGATGCGGTCAAAGCCTATTGCTCAATTGGGGAAATTGTGGATGTTTTCCGGGATGTATTTGGAGTATACAGAGAGGAATCAATTTTTTAAGAACCATATATTGTAAAACTTATCAACAGAGGAAAAATTCATGGATCGCAAAATTCGATTAATTGTAGCAAAACCAGGATTAGATGGACATGATCGTGGTGCAAAAGTTATTTCACGAGGACTACGGGATGCAGGATTCGAAGTTATATACACGGGACTTCACCAGACGCCCGAAGATATTGTTCAAAGCGTGATACAGGAAGACCCCGATGCGTTATTACTTTCGATTCTTTCTGGGGCACACCCTGTTTTATTACCGGAAATTATGAAACAATTGAAAGCAAATGAGATTGATGATATTCTTGTTCTCGGTGGAGGAATTATTCCCGAGGAAGATTTTCCCGCCCTGAAAGAAGTGGGTGTAGAAGCTGTTTTTGGACCCGGCACTAAAATCCAAGAGATTGCCGATTTTATTCGCGCAAATTTGAAGCGATAAATCCGATAGGCTAAATTCAGCACTTTTTTATTATTTGTTATTAGTAATGCGGAGCCAAAGGCATGACAACCGAAATCCAATCAAAAAACACCCAAATTCAGAAGTACGTAGATTTATTGAAAAATCCAGAGAAGGGACCCAAAAAAAAGCGTGCTCTTGCCCGACTTATCACCTTCATTGAAAATGGAGGCCCCGAAGCGGCAAAAGAAATCATTCCCCAACTCTATCCCCTCACCGGAAAAGCCCACATTATCGGTATAACGGGAGCACCGGGTTCGGGTAAATCCACGCTCACTTCGGAGATTAGCAATCATTATCTGGAACAAGGATTAACCGTGAGTGTCATTGCAGTTGATCCTACTTCACCTTTCACCGGTGGTGCCATTCTTGGGGATAGAATTCGCATGAAAAAAAATTTTACCAATCCGAATTTTTTTATACGATCAATGGCCAACCGAGGACAATTAGGTGGCCTTGCGATGGCGACAAAGGATGTGATTCACATAATAGATGCCTATGGAAGCGATATTATTATCGTTGAAACCGTAGGGGTGGGACAATCCGAAATCGATATTTTCAAAAGTGCCCACACAACCTTAGTGATTACTCCTCCGGGATTAGGGGATGAAATTCAAGCCATCAAGGCAGGATTGATGGAAATAACGGATATTTTTGTAGTTAACAAAATGGATCGGGATGGAGCCGATAAACGGGTGGCGGAATTGGAAACCATGCTTGATTTTGGCGAAAATATCCAAATTGAAAACGATTACTCCCAAGCTAAGGTAGTTCGGTGTGATGGATGGCGCCCCCCGGTAATAAAAACTAATGGACTTACGGGAGAAAATGTCCCAATTTTACTGGAGAATATTCATCGTCATTTTATATTTTTAGAAGAAACGGGATTTAAGAAGAAGAGATTACAATTTCGGTACAAGCATTATATTATAGAAATTCTCAAATACTTTTTGGTTAAAAATGTGGAGGAAATTGTATTTTCCAACGAAAAAATCAATGAATTTATCGAAAAGCTCCTAGCTTATGAACAAGGATCAGATCCATACACAATATCCGAAGCGATTTTGGAAGTTTTTCTCAATCGCTATTTTTCTTAACCATAGGTGAATCATGGACACGAAAGAACTGTGGCTGGTATTTGGTGGAGGAAAATTCGGTGCTAAGATTTTGAAAACCTTCCAAAGCACGGCACAAATCATAATTATCGATCAAGATCCCCAATGTGAAGCAGCCCACCAACTTTCCAAAGGACAGATTAATCCATCAAACCAAGATACTGAAAGTATTTTGAAATTAATAAAAAGCACGCAAAAATCACTATTCTTTGTAGGAGGATTGCCCTTGGTGGTTTCTCTTTGGAAAGCATTGCATCCGATTTATCTGATTCCAATGGTCCCCCTCCATGTGATGAAGGAATTCGGGCAAATTATGATTCATGAGCTGTATCCCGAAATTTCTGTTAGGTCCGGAATCATCTCTGCGTTTATTGATCATCCTACAGAATTAAATATCATGTCCCCCGATGATCATACGAAATATTTATCCTATGCAAAATTTGATGAAACTTGTCCTGATAATTGCTTAGGAAAACCGGGATATTGCCATTACCATAAGAGGAATAAACCTATAACAGTAACAGAATTTGTTAGAGAGAATCTTAGGTCGCAAAACCATTTTAATTTTGAAAGTATTCAACTTGCTGCCGGAATCGGAGGGATCCCCAAGGAGCAAATACACCATTTTCTTTCACATCTTAAGGTCCTTTTAGGGAATTTTACCAATTATGATTCGAGAACTATACTCATTTCGACCACATGCAACTGTCATGGAGTGATCTCAGCGATTCAATTAAATGGAAAGAATAAATAGAAGATAATAAAAAAGAAATCAATTTAACTAATTTAGGAATTCAAGCTTTTATTCATTTCATGCCTTTGTTGTTCGATTTGATTGATGTAATTGCGCTGTTCTAAGAGATCAGAGATTATTCCTTCGAGATGAAAATAGACGTTTTTGAGAATACAATCTGTTTGCTCTCCTGCTTTAATAAAACGGGTCAATTTTACTATTTGTTGGGCACTATCTCGATAAATTTTGTTAATATTTGCCAATTCACGGTCAGTATTTGAATTATAATAGTAATCGATAGCGTTCGCTATGTTTGTAATATTGATTTCTAAAATTCTAACCTTCAAGGGACTCTTTAAGCAAGTTCCTAGATTACTTTGAATAGAATCCAAGTTATTCTGCAATTCGGAGCGCTTTTGTTGATATTCGATTGAAGAATACTTATGTTTAATTGTATTTTTTTCAGGTTCTTTCCCGTAATTATAAACTTTGAATTTTGTATTGGCCATATGGTTCCCCTCTCCTTCAATTACCTTATTTCTTAAGCTTGTCAATGTTAAATCAGAATAATTCTGTCATAAATGGGTCTTGCTTCAATTTTATTAAAGAAATATCTTCAAAACGTGCGGAAATGATTCATCAAGAAACTAAGAATGGTAACCGAAAATGATGACTTTTATTTTTTTCCTATTATATATAGGGTTTCCGCATAATTAAGATTTTCCCAATTTCAAGCTCGATCTTGCACCGGATGCTATATGATATTTTTCTATACGAATTTAAACTCAGAGAATCCCAAAAATACAATTTAGCCCAGTACATTGATGAAAAATAATTTAATTCTAAAAATATTACCCAATTTCTAACATTGACCAAAAATTAGCGGCCAATTCAATTTTTTGGGCAAAAAAATATTTTAATCCAAACGCAAATAGGTGGAAGTTTCGATTATTGGTAAAACCGAGTATCTCTTCCACAAAGGTGAGACTGGAGAACTGTTCAATGAACGCAATCAATCTGTCTGTAGGTATATTCAAAAATTCAGCAATTAAAGAAGAATTGATATATTTGGCGATTTCTGGAACCAAGGATCTATTATTAAGTAATCGCAAGGCATGAAGAAAATTCACATATATATCCAATGAGGAATATTGAAAAGAAGTTAAATAATCATCCCAATGTTTGTATACCTGCGCAAATTTTATGTGGTTGAGTAGTATATCTTGAGAAATTACCGAAAAATCTTGGGGACTGCCTAAATAATGTTGAAGATAGGGAAGTACATCCCCTAGAGTTTTGCGCCGACCAATTATTACAGTTTTCGGAATTATTAAAACCTGGGGTCCCCCTCGTGGATTATCAAACACGTAGAATTGATGCGGCATCTGAGGAAACCTATAGTAATATAACACATTACGGGGTAAATTGATGCCATGACTGAAGAGAAAATCAATTTCTCCATTGGTTAATACTTTTCCTTTATTATGCTTCTTTACAAATTCATATATCTGGCGGAGGGAAGGAGATTTTGGAGGATCTAAAGATTGCGTAAAAGGGTCTTGCAGGGATTTTATTATTCTTGTCTGATCGAGTGCATCTGAAAAAGGGGATTGATTTTGGGTTTGTTTCAAGTGTTCTTCATGAGAAATGAACCATGTTTCGTCGATCAAGGAACTTTGAGGTGATATTTGGGTTTCCTGATCAAAGGCATTTGGTTTCTGATCTTCGCTCAATATAAAATTATTGGAATTGTCTCCGGTACTTTTCGATGAATTCTTGGTGTTTTCGTAAAAATCTTCTTTGGATACAAATTGAGAGGCTAATTTCTTACTTTTGAGATCTTCTAATTTTTTAAAGTTCACCTGAACCTTCAATTTGTCCAATTCCTTCGCAATTTTATGGACATTTTTCTCATTGTTCATCTCATAGCTCAATAAGTGGAGATCTTCCAAATACAAGTATTTTAATTCAAAATTTCCCATTTTTTGAGCAGATGAAATATTTTTAGAGAGTTCTCGATATTTTATTTTGTACAGCTTCTCAATTTCGGCTTCGGTTTTTTTTACTTTTTTCTGATTTTCAGCCTTATAGTAATATAGTTTAACTTCAGAAAGAAGAGCCAATTTTTTCGAAACATTGTCTAAATTTTGTTCGGATATAGAATCCGCTTGTGGTTTTAGGCGATCCCCAACTTGTTCGTAAAAATTGTGAATAACCGATTCGATATGGGTAAGTTCCTTTTTTGCATTAATATCTTGGTAGATATGTTGGGCTTTATAGAGTAATTGCAAAGGTAATTCGGGATCGTCATCGTTTTTAGATTGGAATGCTTGTTTTTCGTATGTTTTCCCCAAGAGAATTGTTGCATTAAGAAATTTATTTTTTACTTGTTTTTTCTTGTTAAGATTGTCAAGTAAATGATATTTTTTATAGGCAGAACGATATTTTTGAGTACTGGCATAATATTCCTTTTGATCTTCGAGTTTATCGCCTTGTAAAGCATCAAATTCAGCCAATTTCCCCGCAATTACAAGTTCGGTTTTTTGGAGACGAGGATCCAATCGTCGTTCATTTGGAAATTTTTGTATCAGAAGATGAAGAATCTGGCGCAATTCCAATACTTTAAGCAATTTATTTTGCTTAAGAGCCTTATCCAACTGATCAAAGAAAAAAGAAGTGAATTCTTTGTAAATATTATCCGTAATGCGAGTAAACTCTTTTTTATTCGGTTGAAAGAATTCTGAAATATGGGGATATTTCAAGAAAAATTCTGAGTATAGCATCGAAATATAACCGAATTTATTCAAAACTTCCTGATAATGTCTCGCAAAATGTCGTTTTTTAATTTCTGAACTACGAATATTGGATAAAACATTCAAAACCCAAATTTCAAAGAGTTGAAAACCCCGTGTAATACTTTTTTTGGTTGATTTGTCGAGAACAGCTGTAAACCGGGTAAGTGAGTCGATGAGATCCAGGAGATTCATTAAATGAATACTAATTTCAATATCATCATCTTTTTGAATTGCCTCTTCAATGGTTGCGAGCTGGCGATCAAATAATAGTTTTAGGCATAACTCAAGATTACGATTTACTTCATTTTGGTCATTCCGGGAAAGAATACTCACGTTCCGCTTTAAATAATAGAAATATTTTAGTGCTGTAAGATATTGACCACTTTT
Organism: Promethearchaeota archaeon; assembly: GCA_018238965.1. Taxonomy (GTDB): domain Archaea; phylum Asgardarchaeota; class Lokiarchaeia; order Sigyniarchaeales; family Promethearchaeaceae; genus Harpocratesius. Next base: position 125 of record JABCSI010000027.1, on the reverse strand, counting down.
TAAATATGAAATTGCGGTTTTTACTGTGATTTTAGGAGGAATGCCAACCATATACAATATATAATCCAAGCACTCATTTGAATAATTCTCAAAATGTTAAAATATCCTTAGATTCAAGTTTGCGC
>JABCSI010000230.1 GCA_018238965.1 Promethearchaeota archaeon | reverse complement strand
ATACATCTACCCACACGAACCCGATAATTCCAAGGAAAAGGGTTGATTATTCTCGCATTGGATCCTTGCTAGTCGCATTATGTGCGGATTTCTTTGGATTTTTCGGTTTAATCTGCGCAAAATACGGAGAAAATCCCGTGGACGAACGAATAATCTGGTTCTATCAATTATTCTTCACAACCTATGATACCTCTGTAGCAATGAGATTTTGGGATTATGGGGGTATGATATTAATCTTGATATTCATAGGGTTCTTTTTAACTTATCGCGAAGAAATTTCCCTCTATGGAATCAAATACACCCTCTATTTTGGCCCACTTACCATAATCTTTTCTCTATTATGGTATTGGATTAATACCGGAGACTTGGCTCAAGGATTTGGATTTCTCTTTGGGAATATCAAAGGATATCTCACATTTTTGATCACATTTCTTCTTCTGTTATTGGGTTCATATTTAGGGTTAAAATTCAAACAATATTCACTCATGAAGCGAAATATAATAAAGAAAACTGTAATACTTACAAAAGGTGATTAATCACGGCAAATATGATTTTATATATATTAAAACGAATTCTGTTAACAATTCCAATGATTTTCTTCTTAATTCTTATAACTTGGGCCATAGCGCAATTAATGCCTGGGGATCCTTCTTCTTTTTTTCCAGTAACAACAAATCCTGAAAGAATCGCTCTTTTTCGAGAGAAATGGCATTTGGATGATCCTTGGTATGTTCAACTTAAAGTATACTTCGGTAACCTTCTCCAAGGTGATATGGGTCAATCTGCAACTGTAGCGCCTGATTGGCCAGTCGTTGATTATCTGGCAATTGTTTTCCCTCGAACACTTGAAATCGCTATAATTCCGATAATAATAATTCCTATATTTGGCATTAGAACAGGTATAATGACAGTAAAGCATCGTAATAAATGGCAAGATATTCTTGTAAGGGGTGTGGCGGTGTTAGGGATGGCCTTACCATCTTTCTTCTTAGGATTATTATTGCAATTCATTTTTGGCTACTACATCACAGACATCACTGGAGGGAGATTTGATTTGCCTGTCAGTGGCTTTAAAACGGCTGGTTTTCCAGATCCTGAAGCGGTCACGAACTTTCGGCTTTTAGATTCAATTATTGCAAATGATTTAAATTTGTTTCTCGATACTGCCCAACATTTGGTATTGCCAGTAACCTGCCAAATTATCATATCTTTTGCAACTATTACCCGCCAAACTCGTTCAAGTATGCTCGATGTCATGCAGCAAGATTATATTAGAACGGCGCGTGCAAAAGGATGCCCAGAAAAACTTGTCTATGATAAACATGCTCTCAAAAATGCCTTGATTCCCACATTAACTGTGATTATTGCAGGAGCATTTACTTTACTCGCAGGAACCACTATTATTGAGATCACTTTTGATATTCGAGGGCTGGGTCAAGCTCTTGTAAAGGCAATAATGTTCAATGATTACTGGTTAATTGTGGGAATCGTTCAAGTGACTGGCCTCATCGTCATTGTTGGAAATTTAGTTGCAGATATTGTATATACAATTGTTGATCCCAGGATTGTGTACAATTGAAGGAGAGAAAATAGAAATTGAACTCAAACATACTCGAAACAGAAAATAATATTTCTTCCACTGTCAGCTCTCCATTGAAAGGAAAATCTCTTTCCGAAACAATAAAAAATGTAGGCAGATTTCTCTTTGCGAAGAATTATTTCAAACCAAACCAAACATCTTTGACCTTACTCAAAACACCTAATTCTAAAGAATCGTTCAAGCATTATTTACGCTTTCTTTCCCATCCAATAGAAAAACCACCGCAGTTCAGCGAGATGGAAGAGAAATTTCACAAAGAAAAATCCAAACGATCCTTGTTCAAAAAAATGCTCACCCCGCTTACCATATTTGGTATTTGTATTTTGGTTTTCATCTCCTTTTTGGCTGTGTTCGCGCCCTGGTTAGCCCCTTATTCGTATGTGGATGTGTCTCTAAATCGACATACTGGATCTTTTCTCCCTCCGTCACCAGAACATTTACTTGGAACAACTGCATTGGGACGAGATATATTAAGTCGGTTGATTTATGGTAGTCGTGAATCATTGACTACCGGCTTGGGGGCTATATTTATTGGCTATAGCTTTGGTATTTTATTTGGCATCATCTCTGCGTATTTTGGGGGGTGGGTCGATACTCTTATTATGCGATTTTTTGATTTGATCATGTCCTTTCCGGGGCTCATCCTAGCCATGACTTTCATTGCTGTTCTCGGGCGATCCATGGAAAACATTCTTCTGGCGTTCGGAATTTTAACCATCCCGTGGGTTGCTCGTTTAATGCGGAGTTCGGTACTTCAAGCTAAAAATAACCTTTATATTAAAGCCGCTCGGACCTCCGGGGCAAAAGATTTCAAAATCATGTTCAAACATATTTTTCCAAATGCGATTTCCCCCATGATTGTTTCTATGTCCTTTATGATGGGTGGTGCTATTTTAGGCATAGCATCGTTGACTTTTATTGGATTAGGAGAACAAGATATTGTCGAATGGGGATTTGATGTCAATATTGGGAGTTCTAAGTTATATACTGCCCCTTGGGCTGTGTTATGGCCTGGTTTAATTATAGCACTTACAACCTTAGGATTTACCTTGGTTGGTGATGGTTTACGGGACGCCTTAGATCCCCGGAATAATGCTTAAAGGGTGAAAATACACATGCTTCTTAATTCTATATTAACTACATTTCGGTTGAATGCAATTTTAGTGGAATCCATTATTATCGTTATGGTGAACTTTATTGCATTTTTCTTTCTAAATAATTTTCGAAAACACACCCATATAATTCCTGAAAAAATCATTCTTAAGATCACTCTCCCTCTTTTGGTTGGTTTGATCATTCCCAATTTTTTAATCCGCCTTCTATTTGAGATACTGGGGATATTTACGAGTTTCCTGCTGTTTGGAATGCTGCATTTATTTCTTTTTTTGACCTTCCATTTGAAGATATTCCAGAAGGATACGTTCCGAAAGAATTTTGATGAAATCGTAGATCTCTATTCCCAATATGCTAGTGATTTTAATCGAGTAAAATGGATTGGTTTAGTGTTTGGAGTTCTCTTCCAATTAATTCGAATATTTGAAATGATACTCGATAAAACCTTGCTTACCAAAGAGATGGATAATACTTTCACTTTTTCCTTGATAGTGCTCATTTTATCCTTCTCTGCTACTCAAATAATAAATAGCATGATCAAAGAAAACAAACGATTGACTCCAGATGTTCTCAAGTTTGCTTCCAACCTCTCCTTTTTCTTCTCTTTTACTGTCTGGGGGGCGATTATAACACAATATGGGCTGTTCATGAAAAAAGTTCCCTTTTCACTCCAAGATCATATTTTTCTCATTCTTCTTTATGTAGTAATTTTTATTATTAGTGGAAAGATATTCTCTGATCGTGAACAGCAACGAATTGAACAGGACTTATTGGCTGAATTTGAGAAAAAAAAGAATGAAAAAGAAGGAGCTATCCAAGAAGATGTCATTCTTAGTGTTCGAGATTTAAGGACTTACTTTTTTACTGAAGAGGGTGTTGTGCGAGCTGTTGAAGGTGTTTCCTTTGACATATATAAGGAAGAGATTTTAGGATTAGTGGGGGAAACAGGATGTGGAAAATCAGTTACGGCCCTTTCAATTTTGCAATTAGTGCAATCTCCGGGCAAAATTATAAGCGGGAAAGTGATTTTTCAAGGGGAAGATCTATTACAGCAATCCGAAGAAGCCATTCAGGATTATCGAGGCAACCAAATTACGATGATGTTCCAAGACCCTCTCAATTCAATCAATCCTGTGTTGAAAGTGGGAGAGCAGATAGATGAAGTGTATCATCTGCATAAAAAAGATGAATTAACTTATTTAACGAAGACTCATAAAGAAAAAGTTCAGGAACTATCAAAAGAATTGGCTGAAATAGATCATCAGTTGCATCGACCAGAAAATATCGAAAATGATGATTTATTACTTAAGAAAAAAGAAATAGCTAAGCAAATCGCAATTTTTCGAAAGCAATCTTCAATTTATACCGTTGCACATGCTAAAGGAATCGAATTATTGAAGAATGTAGGAATTCCAGACCCAGAGCAAGTGTACGACCGCTATCCACACGAACTCAGTGGAGGGATGCGACAACGTATTATGATTGCAATGGGATTAGCTTGTAGTCCGAAATTATTGCTAGCGGATGAACCAACAACAGCTTTGGATGTAACCATCCAAGCTCAAATTTTAGACTTGATTGTTGAGTTGAAGAAACAATATCATACGTCTATTTTGTTCATTACTCACGATTTGGGAATTATATCTCAAATCTGCGATCGCGTTGCAGTAATGTACAGTGGTTATATAGTAGAGTATGGAAATGTGCGTACTCTCTTTACACAACCTAAACATCCCTATACTCAAGGGTTAATTAAAGCAATTCCTAGAGTAGGTGAAAAAAAAGAAAAATTGGCGATGATTCCGGGCATGGTCCCAAATTTGGTATATCCTCCGAGCGGATGTCGTTTCCATCCTCGTTGTGAACATTGTTTTGACCCATGTAAAAAAATATTACCCACACAAATCGAAGTGGAACCAAATTATTATGTATCCTGTCATTTGTATGATCCAAAATATAATACACAAGAGGAGATTATGGAATAATCATGTTATTGCGCGTAGATATCTCGCCTAATCTTCTGGCTTCTATTCTGTTTATTGTAAGTTTGTTAGCCATTTTAGGTGTCGTAGTGTTCATTGTCAACTGGGGAGATCGGATGCAATTAGTTTCTCCTAAAATCATATGGAAGATTTCGGGTCTCTCTATTCTTATCGGCTATATTTTCTATATTATTGTGTTCATTTTCGTAATGTGGGTCGACTCTATTACAGTTTTTTTGGGAATTCCAATCGACTTAGAAAATTTCACCTTCGCCGATGGGGAGGGTGGAGGAAGCACTTGGTCTCGCTTTCTCTTAATCGCATTAATTCTCAGTATTATTACTATTCTGGTGTTAAAACGGTTTTCTTATCGAACGATTGATTTGCATCAATTCCAAAGGCAAAATCATGGAATTCAAACAGAATCTGATCTTCTAAGCATAAAAAACTTAAAAGTATTTTATCCAGTCTATGGGGGACTTATCAAACATGTTGTTGCCTATGTTAAAGCAGTAAATGGAATATCCTTCAATATAAAAGCGGGTGAGACGTTAGGATTAGTTGGTGAGAGCGGATGTGGAAAATCTACAGTCGCAAATGCGATCTTGGGTCTTGTTCCAATAAATGAGGGCAAAATCCTACTTGATGGTGAGATACTCCCTGAAAAATTCCCGAATCACATTCGTCAACAAATTCAAATTGTGTTTCAAGATCCTGATGCTTCTCTCAACCCTCGCATGAAAGTTATTGACATCATTGCAGAGCCACTCCGAAATCTTCTTGGCATTACCAATAAAGATGAATTAAGAGAACGAGTGCTTCAATTATTGGAGAAAGTTTCCCTTAAGCGAGAACATCTTGATCGACATCCGCATGAATTTTCGGGGGGTCAAAAACAGCGGATTATTATTGCACGGGCTTTGGCTTGTGATCCTAAGTTGATAATTCTAGATGAGCCCACTTCAGCTCTTGATGTATCTGTTCAGGCTCAAATCTTGAATCTTTTGAAGGATCTTCAAAATGAATTCGGATATGGCTTTCTGTTCATCACCCACAATTTGTCGGTAGTTCATCACATTGCCGATAATATTGCGGTAATGTATCTGGGGAAATTTGTAGAATATGGAACGGTCGATGAGATTTTTAAAAATCCACTACATCCCTATACCAAAGCCTTAATCTCAGCACGCTCAGATATTGATTTTGATCATAAATTCGAACGAATTGTGTTAGAAGGGGAAGTACCCAGCCCCATTAATCCACCATCAGGTTGTGCTTTCCACCCTCGATGCACATTTAAATGTGAAGAACTTAATTGTACATCTGTAGCCCCTAAAGCGTACAAATATGATGATCATCATACAGTGTGGTGCCATCAATTTGATGGTAAATTTACAACAAATAATAAATGAAGTGTGAGAATCAAAATGGAAGCAAAATCTCTTGTAAAAATTAAAAGACTAGTGTATAAATATCTCAAAAAGATGAATGTGCCCGGAATCTCAATTTCAGTGGCGAAAGATGGAAAATTACTATACAATCAAGGGTTTGGGGCACGAAATCTTGAAAAAAATCTCCCCATGACCCCTTCAACAATGATAGGGATTGGGAGTTGCACCAAGTCGTTTACATCTTTGGCAGTAATGCAACTCGTAGAAGAAGGTAAATTCTCTTTGGAAGATGATGTAAGCACACTACTCGATATAGAAATGCCAAAATTAACAACTTCCATCAAATTAAAGCATATTTTGTCTCATTCTAGTGGCATTCCTGCTTTAGATCTGGGTGGAAGTTCATTTAATGCCCAATTTGGTAATTACTCTAAAATTCTCCCATCAGCAAATAATAGCGATTTCCTTTATCTGCTTCAAAATTCTCAAGAGTACTTGAAATTCGATCCAGAACACCATTTCTTCTATAACAATGATTTATTCGTATGTGCTGGAATGATCATTGAAAAATATTCGGGAATGAAATATGAAGACTACATTAAAGAAAAAATTCTTCTTCCTTTAGAAATGACTCGTTCTGTTTATACCAAATCGGATATGGATAATGATCCT
>JABCSI010000229.1 GCA_018238965.1 Promethearchaeota archaeon | reverse complement strand
TGCTGTTTGGAATGCTCTCGGCCCACGGGCCATAGAGAAGATTAGCCTGTTGCAATGTGAAAAAGTTTTGACCATTGATCCAGATCAAGTCAACCGAGCCACCCTGCTTCTTGCCCGCCTCGGTCTAGCTCAGAACGAGGTTGACAGCGTCTCGGGTATCGGCCACGGGCACGCGGTTGAGTGTAATATCGTACTCTTGGGTCAGGACATCACTATACTGCCACAAGTCTGAATAACCTGGCCATTTTGAACACCAAACTGGGAAATTTCAAGAAAGCCTACAAAGGTTATTTGAAAATCGCGAAAATCGGTGATCAATACTCACAGTATTGGGTTGCGTATATGTTTGCCAACGGCGAAGGCAAAAAGGTTGATCTGGAAGATGCTTACGCTTGGTCGACCCTGGCGGCAGAAGGCGGTGATACAAACACGCTTGCCCCCAGCTACCTGACCCTGCTGGACAGAATATCCGGCAAGATCTACCCCAGAAAAAACAACAAATTCAATTTTTACGAGTTTTTGAGTTTGGGATGAAAATTCCACAGTGAAGGTTAATTTTTTGCTGTTTTTATCATATTGGGTAAATGTGAGTTCTTTCACGCTCGCCGTCTTGGAAAAATCATAGACTTCTCCATCAATTGTTATAGTTTTGGGAACAATCTCGGAGTAAATTAATATTGGACTTTCGGAATTTTCCACATTGTTCAGGGTAAATTCAAGCTCCGAATCACCATACTTCACATCGGTGAATTCTTGATCATTCAACATAACAAATTTGGTTGGATCACCCACCAGAGCATAACCCCGAGCATGTAGTGGAGCGTAGATTCGATACTTGTATTCCTCAAATTTTAAATCTTGAGTGATTTCCAACTCCAACTCCGATTCCGATTCCGAGCCCTTGATAACTTTGCGAAGATCTTGGGTGAACCAATCATATTCGACGACATTTTCTCCAATCCCTAAAACAGATAGGGCATAATTTTTCTGTTTGACTCGCTTTGGCCAAAAATTTGCGGTCAACGTGTAATACCATGTGTGGGACGAGTGTTTGGATTCAGTCGAACACACATAGTACAAGGAGTTGGGGGTGAACATCGAATCAACCGGAGTTAAGGGTCGATCGGGTTTATGGAGCAAACCATCCTTTCGACACATAGCATGCAAAATTGGAACGTTAAAACCATCCACCGGAGATCCAGGACCAACCGGCCCTGCACTAAGATTACTGATCAACGCCATTAATTCCGGACAACGTTCGCCCGTAAATCTCCCAATTCTGGTGCCATGGTAAGTATCTTTAAATGGTAAACTCCCCAAAGCATGGACTAGCATCGAGGTTTGGGTGAAGTAAGGCACATCATACATATGCAACCAACGCGCTGCGTAATCATCGGAAGCCCGAATGTTTGTGATGTTGGGAAATTGTAGTGAATACATCATCACTGCTGGAGTGGCCATACAATATTGGATGGTGATTCCCTTCTTCTGGGCTGCGGATGCCATATCACGTAGCCACCGTTCCCCAAATCCGAGGGTGGTCCGAAATTGGGAAAATTTCTTGTAATGGGTTGATATCCAATCCTGTTCATAGACTTGGATATGATTTTTTTTGCAATACTCCATCAAATATTCCCAAAATTTCGGATCATCGGGCATGGCACTATTATTCTCAACAATGAATTTAAAACGCTTTATATATGGACACTTATCACTGTACCAGCGATTATGGGCGATAAATGGCTTATGATTCAACTGTTGGTGCAAATCTTCAAGTGATATGTCAAGATATGTGGAATCCGGTTCCCAGAGGTGAGTACCTCCATATAAACCCCCTCCTACAATTCGTCCGAGCCATCCTAATAGGGAACGAATCCATTTACTGACAGATTTCTGATACCACCAGGAATCCAATTGATAATATTGAAAGGGGATTTCGAGATCTGCAGCTTTTTTTTCAATTTCTATGAGGGTTGCATCCATTTTCTTCCCAGGCATGGGAAGATAGTAATAAAAAGCGCCATTATCGGTCCAGTAACCTAACTTAGAATTTGCCACATCGCTGTACCTATCTTTTCGCTCAACATTGTAATATTTTCGGAGCAAATCACCCCAATAATTAAAAGTCGTATTGATCCCTTGATGAACGATGAGGAGAAATTGATGGCTATGGCCTTGCGGAACCGAAATAACCTCCCCATTAAACCCACATTCAACACGGTATTCATTTTTCGATTCGGTTTCAGATTCTTTCAAGGGTGTCTTGGCAATTCCATTGGTTAAATGATGATCCAAACTGGACAAAAGGATAGTATTTGTCTGATCATCGAAAAACATTACTGGAGCAAGGGCAAACCGAAAATTGCGCTGAGAGGCCGCAAATTTACTATTCTTAAAGGTTATTATGCGGCGGTTTGGGGATTGATTGAGGAATGAGGGAAAAACGAATGATGGCTTTTCAAATGCCCCTGTTGCAAGTTCCTCGATGGGGATGAATTCAAAGTTAGATTCGAAAATAATATAGTCTTTATCTTGGAAATAAAGAAAGGATGTGGCGAATTCCAGTTCAGTTTGGGGAATATGCCAAATCCATACAGTTTTCTCGCATTTCCCAAGAGAATGGGTTTTAGAAGTGACGGTTTCAGATATGAAATCCAAGATTTTCTCACCGTCTTTGGGAAAGCTTGAATAAAAATTACTTTGGTAATGAATTCGAACAATACCTTGAGTGAAGGCGCGCCCATCTCCGAAATGAACCGAATAGGTATGATTTTTACTATCCATCTTTAATAGAATTCGGGAAGTTTGGGTTTGGGAAACTTGGGATATTTGAGTTTCAGGAATTACTGACCGGAGGGAACGTTTTGGATCGAAGGTTGCATCAGATCTCGTTCCATCATAGTGGGAATAGACTCGTGGTAATAATAACCAGAGGATCGTAACTATAAAGGAAAGAGAAATTAGAATTAGGAGAATTATGAGTAACACATTCCAAATACCGGTCAAACCAAACATAAAGAGAATACGAAGCAATTATTGAAAAAATTACGCAAATTCGGGAGATATAACGGCTATCTTCTTACGTAGGGAAGTCTTCATAACTTTATATGGAACGCCGATTTTCTCGGAAACTCTTCTCACGAGGTCGAGTTCATCTTCCCGATTAACGTCGTCAAAGATCATTGGCACGCTTGTATCGAACATGTCAATGTTATGCAAAAATCCCTCTCTGCCTATTTTTTTGGGCGGTCCATCCACTAACATAAAATCATACTTCTTGGGCATCTCTGCCTTGATGATATCGATGTCATACCATGAATACTCGCCGTAATCCTTGATCGGAGCGTGAATATAATTGGTAGGATGTTGACCGACAAAATATTCATTGTGCTCGATAGAGTAGACCTTATAATGTTTCACAAATTCACTGGTGGCATTTCCAGAACCGAATTCCAACATAGTCGAGCCGTCTGGAAATTTCTTGGTAATCCACTCGAATGTGCTTTTAGAGATGGAGGCAAAACCAAATTTTGGTAAGATCTTTGGTAGCATAACTAGAGTTAATTCAGATAGTTTTTTGATTTTTTTGGTTTGTGGACTTAACTATTTAGATGAAAAAATACTAAAAAAAACCTAAACTCGAGGATCTCTGAGCCAATACCCCTTTTTTCGTAAATATTTTCCTAAATACACCAATCCAAGCATTATAGGAACTTCCCAAAACAACCCCATAGTTGTTCCTAACGCAGCTAAGGACCCAACACCATACATCCCGATAGCTGTAGCAATTGCTATTTCAAAGTGACTGGATGATCCGATAATTACCGAGATAATTGCTTGCCTATATTTGAATTTGAGTAACCGCGTGGCCAGAATGTTAAAGCCTACTACAATGACAAATCCCAATAGTAGGGGTACAGAAATTAGGAGGAGCTTATCAGGATTAGTCAAGATTACGTCTCCATTCAGGGAAAAGAGAACAATTAGGGTTGTCAGAAGCGCCACAATTGAGATTTTGCCAACTACGGGGCGATACACATCATTAAACCAATTCTCGCCCTTGGTCGAAATTAGGATTCGTTTGGAAATTACCCCTAAAATGATTGGAAGACCGATGAAAACTAGAACTGAAATCACCAAGAGCAAACGGTCCACTGCGATATTTTGAATCCCGGCAAGAAGAGTGACAATGGGGGCATAAAGGAACATAATAGTTATTGTATTTAGGCTAGTGTTGACAACATTTTGTTCTTGGTTACCCTCCGCCATCGAACCCCACACAAGCACCATCGCCGTGCACGGGCTGGAACTTAGAAGAATAACGGCCACAATTAATTGTTGATTGCCTTCCCCGCCTAAAAATAAATAGGCAAGCCCGGCACCCACAATAGGAGCTATGATCCAATTGGAAAAGAGCGACAGAAGGATCGGTTTTGGATTATCTTTGAGATTCTTCAACTCAGAAGCCTTAATGTTTAAGACCGCGGGATACATCATTAGAAAAAGACAAATTCCTATAGGAATCGAAATCCCGCCTATTTGCCAAGAATCAATGGTCTCGCTAATTTGGGGGACGGTTTGGGATAAAAAAATACCTGCGGCCATACAGAGAACTACCCAAAGGGCAAGGAATTTCTCAAAGAAGGAAATTGATTTCCCTTCCTCCGATTTAGTGGCGGGATCAGAGGGGGATTCAATACTTGAGGAAGACGATGTGTTTACCATGATTTACCATACCTTAAAGATTATTTCTTAAGATAGTTACATAAAATATTTTTGATACATATTTAAAATTTTTGATATGAATCCATAAATTCTTATGCCCTTCTTCTTTAATGATTTTATTGACTTTATTGACTTCTTAGGGATTTATTTATGGTTTCCGAATTACGTAAACAGAAAATAATTGACACTCTCGCGAGCTGTGACACCTTCGGTGATCCAGCGCAATTTTATAAAGATTTACTTGAAAAACGAGCTAATTTCGACGAGGATCCCGATAAGCAATATATGATCGCGGTTTTTGAAGCCTTCGGGAACTCGGATCGATTTTTAATTTTGGATATGATTCGGCAAAAGGATCGCTGTGTGTGCGAATTGGAAGCGATTTTGGCCAAATCCCAACCTGCGGTCTCCCATCATTTGAAAATTTTGGAGCAATGCAACTTAATTCAAGCAATCAAGGTCGGCAAATTTAGCCATTATTCGTTGAAAAAGAAAGAATTCGATCATTTTCTCGGTTTATGGAATATATGGCTTAGTGAAATTTCCAATTGGTTTGGACAATAGACAATCAGATTGTTCCAACTCCTTGCCAACTCTTCCAACTTTTCTAACTTTTCTAACTTTTCCATCCTCAATCAAATCAAATGTATCAGATTCCTGAACAGGTTGGGGATTATATGATACATCTACATCGAAATTATTGCCTTTCCTAAAATGTTGTAATGATTCTGACAGCCATAAAAGAAATTCTTCCCCTATTTTCCATCAATATTTAAGGAAAGCACATCTTGCATTGAGGAAAATCCCAAGAGGTGGAGATTGCCCACGTGAACATTCTGAAGATACTTTTTCGCCGCGTGAAAACACCGTATGACTTGTGGGAGTGGAGTAATCGGGAGATCTCGCAAAAATAAGGAAGGATGGAACACGAGCAGGGAATAGGGGATCGATGGGTCAATAGCAGCAATGAACTGCGCAATTTGTTCCACTTCGATGTGATCAATATAATACGGGACCAATAAAGTGCAGCCAGACACTAAAGGAACTGCAGGACGGTGTTTCTGTAAATCTGCCACAAGAGTAAAATTGCTATAGACGCGCTGGAGCACATTCGGAGCTATACCGAGTAATGCCTCAGCAATACTAGGATGAAAAGCTTTAAGATCGAATTTAATGGTCCCACCAGATTTTAAACTGTAGATAGCAGCTTGCTGAACTAGAGCGGGATGGCCAGCACCGTTCCATTCCCAACAGATCCGTTTGATTTCGGGTCGATGGTGTAATATCTGTTTTGAGAGATTTAGCGCAAAAGGAAAATGAGGCTCGGGAGATCCGCCAAAATAACACACACATGTCGTATTTGAATCCATCGCGCGACTAACTATCAAATCGATAGAGGTGAGAAGAATCCTCGGAAGATCCCGTTTATGGGAATCATTTTGGCAATATAAACAATTAAAATTGCACCCATAGAAGAAAACAGACAAATTTAATGTGGATTTTTCTCCCGCAAGAGTGCGGACATATGATGGATATCCACATCCAGTCCCTGCCGGACAATACCATGCGGCACAGCAATTCGTTGGATTTTGATCATAATAAGCATGGAGGAAAGCTTGGGTTGCTGTTGGACCCACCATCTTTCCGTTGAGATTTTTCCTTACACCACAAAATCCTGTTTGTCCGGGTCCAATTTGGCATTCATGTGCGCAAAGATTGCACAAAAGACCTCCTTCGGTGTGAGGTACAATGGTAGGTATATGAGGAAAAACTGCACGGGATTTTCGAAAGCTTTGGTGCAACATTTCCCGGATTGAGCCATCTCCCGACCGAATACACTGAGCACAAACCCCAAGAAAAGAGCTGACGGGATTCTGATGGCAAATTTCACAAATAATACAATCTACCCCTTTGATCACTATTTCTATTCAATCTAGGCCATTTGAGGGATAAATACTTAATGCATATTGTGATGAAAATCCATAAAATGGTTTACGGATTACGAATTTCAGTTAGATTAAATCTTAATACATTTTGATTCTTTTATCCTCTTTCTTTCGCCAAATTAGCGAATATTGAAGGATTTCAGAAACTGAAACTATCAGAAAAAGATCATAAACCATATCTGCCATAAACCACGTCTGTCATAAACCATATCTGTCATAAACCACGTCTGTCATAAACCACATCTGTCGTGATCTATGTATAATTCAC
>JABCSI010000228.1 GCA_018238965.1 Promethearchaeota archaeon | reverse complement strand
AGATCAATTCATGGGTGGGTTTATCAGCAGTATAGGTGAAGAGAGCAAAGGGCAGACCATCGGTGATGTTGGGAAAAAGCTCATTCCCAGAAAAGAGATGATAGATATCGCTAACTGCATTGTGCTGAAATAATGCAGTACGGAGCAATGTTGCCCTGGCTTCTCCAAATAAACCCAGGGGAACAATCCAACCCGCCCGCGCCCTTCCCCCCGATTGAAGCAAAGAGAATGCCCGTTCGAGAAATAGTTTAAAGAGATTGAATTTCTTCTCCTGTTGTAGTGGAAACCACTGCCCGAACGCAGTGTTCAACAGGGCAAAATGGGCGCGCATATCATCGTACGCTTTCTGAATTTCGGGATCCTCAAGTAATGTAACACGACGGAGTTTACGGGATGTAGGGGAAAGATTAGGATAAAGGGAGTCAAATTTGCTGAAGAAATCGGGTTCATTCAATTGATGGGGTTTCCACGGTGGGTTACAGAGAAGTGCCGAAAATCCCCCAGAATCCTCACTTAGAAAAATTTCGGGAAACTGAACTGCCCAATCCATTGGAATCACTCCATTGGGGAGTGAAATCGACGAAGTGGAGGAAAACTCATGAATGATTTCCTTCAAAGACTGATGAACAGCCATATATTGGGAATTTAACATCACGAAATCCTCCAATGTATGACAGATTAGAAGTTCAGTTCGAAATTTGATTGCGGCAAGCATTTTTTCACGAAATTGGGGGAAAATATCAGATTTGCGCCATGTGGAGGGAATCGGATGAACATCCGAGATTGAACTTACCAAACTATTGCCCACGATCAGATGAAAACGTAGCTTGGCAGCCAGTAACCGATCCTCGGGAGATAGGGAAAACGATTCAACTGTCTGATTATCGAGTTCCGTTGATCCATTCTCTACCCATTCATTATATGCCCGTAGGAGAGTGTGGATGGTTATATCACGGGATTCAGCACGGATATCAACCCCGTAGAGTAGGTGGGTCAAGACATAGGTCGCCCATTGTTTCCGATCCTCCGCCATTACTTCAGCCCAAAATCCCCGAAACAAGGTCCACAGAAACTGTTCTTGCTCAGAGGAAGGAGAAGGTTGAAGAGAAGGTTGAAGAGAAGGTTGAAGAGAAGGTTGAAGAGAAGGTTGAAGAGAAGGTTGAAGAGAAGGTTGAAGAGAAGGTTGAAGAGAAGGTTGAAAAAAGGGGTGAGGAGGAAGTTGAGGAGGAGGTTGGGGAAGCTTTTGAAGAACCTTAATGATGCGCCCATTAAGTAGGTACATATATCGGAGAGTTTCTACCAAAAAAATACCGTTTCCCATAGCGGGATCACAAACCCGAAGCGTAAATATGGGTTTGAGACATTGTATCAGCAGTTGATATAATGACGTCCTCTTTGACAAAGAAAGCTCGGGTGATGGTGCCAAAAGAAGTTCTGTGATGGATTTTACCGCATCGCTAAGATCTTGCCACATGGGTGCAAAGAAGGGATCGAAGGTTAGGCCGACCAGTTTGCGGGCAACCAAGGGACTTGTATAAAACACCCCCATCCGTTTTTTCAGTCGCCCAGCATTTTCATTTTCATTTTCGTGCACGTTCACTACGGTCACCCCCTATTTCCCAGCATTGGATCCCATGTCTGACAACTCTATTCAATATTATCAACCTTTCCCCAACTCTACCCAATTTGCTCAACTATACTCAACTCTAACCGGTCTCTATGGGTTAATACGCCTCTTCCTTTTTAAGGTATCCGCCTCGTCTTATTCCCTCAATATATCCTCACCAGTCAAGGGCATTTCCGCTCCTTCTGAACAAGATCTCCATCTTTACCATCCCCTTCAAATTTATATAAATCCAACCACCTTACATTCTGGGTTGCCCGCGGATAACTAGAATATAGCATAACTAAACATTATTAGGGTGAAAAAACATTCCAGTATTATAGGAGTTTCTTTATATACCAAAAATAAAAGAGTGAGTAAGACGTGAGCAGCAAAAATGATTTTCAGCCCTATACACCACAATTGGGTATAGCGGGATCCAGCTACCAACTCCAAATGGGAAAAGTCAATAAATTCTGGGCGGTTCGCCTCGTAAAAGGGCGTGACGTTCTTTCAAGTAAAATATTCAAGAATCAATCCGATCCTGAAGAAATCCCTTTGAGTAATCAAATTACCGGTTGGATTTTAAGTGTCTTGGCAATTCCAAATTTGAATACGTACCAAATCCAGAAAACCGTCGGTTTTATTCGGCAAAAAGCCCAAGCCGTTATGGAAGAGCAAGAGGCAAAACGTAAATCGGGTGGAAAAGACGAGTCGAGAGATGCCAAATTGGAAAAAATACCCGATGATGTGCAAGTCAAACGCCCCCAAGTGCAAGGCTGGGTCAAGGAAGAAGAAATAAAAGCTACCCCAGTGTCTGCTGAAGTGGTAGCCCAATCACCGGGATTGGCAAGTTCCAACCAAGCCATATCCGGAACATCTTCTGGGGTAGCAGCATCTATTAAAGCTGGATCCCTTCATGAAATTCCCAAGGGAGAAAGCTTTGTTCCCCAACCGTTTTCTTATGGTGCAGGTGGGGTATCAGCCAAAATTGTCCAAGGGGGTGAAGCAATCAGTGGTGGAGGAATCGGATCACCGAAATTGGATCGCTTGGAAATTCGGTTGGCCGCCTTGGAAAAACGGGTTACAAAATTGGAATTCGAAAACATGGAATTGAAGGACGCCCTGAACCGGTAATTGCAAATTTAGCCAATTCTCTAAAAATTCTCCAAATCTAGCAAATAGTTCTTTTTTATTTTCTATTTCTGAATTCGGTTTATCTTTCCCAAAAAATTTCCGGATGTGTTATTTAAAATATGCCCACACCTCCTTCCGAAGGTTCACCCTCCATCTCTTCACCTCTGTTATCAAAAAATTCAACAAAATCACTCACTTTTCTCTACATAAATGATCTTCACAGTCGATACGAAAATTTTTCACGTTCGGCCACCGCTATCAGATCCATCCGAGCCAACACTCCCGATTTGGTAATCGTGGATACGGGAGATAACGCAGATTTCATGCGGATGGAGGTGGAGGGCACCCAAGGAGAAATCAGCTCCGCTCTTTTGAATGATATCGGGTGCAATTTTCGAGTCATCGGCAATAACGAAGGTTTTTCGGGATTATCCAATATTCGCCGTATGCAGGAAACTTTTAAAGGCGACTTTCTCACATCCAATTTGTATGATTTTAAAACTAAGGAGCAAATTATTATCCCAAGTGCCGTCGTACGCACCATCGCCGGAGTTCGGATTCTCTTTATAGGTTTAACCGGCCCCTACAATACTTTTTATCATCTTTACGATCTGCATGTCAAGGATCCTATGGAAGAATTCGGGCGTGTCGTTGCGGAGTATCCCCCAACCGATTATGATCTTCTTGTGGTACTCTCCCATCTCGGGATAGATTCCGACACGGCCTTGGCCCAGCAATTTCCCGTAATCGACATTGTCATCGGAGCGCATTCCCATACCCTTCTTCATCCCCCCAGGGTTGTTGATGATACAATCATTGTGCAAGCGGGTGAGTTCGGAAACCATTGTGGGGTTTTGACAGTAAAGTGGAATCCAACCACACATGAAATAACCAATCATACGCATGACCTCATATCCAGTGCTGAATATTCACCCGATCCTTCCTGTGAACAAATTCTGGCGAAGTATCATGATCGGGCAGTCGCTTTTTTGGAAACCCCTCTATTTGAATTACCCGGAGCATTGAACCATTCCTTTAGCGAGGAAAATGCATTGACCAATCTATTGGCCGATGCTTTGCTAACAGTGTTTCCGGCCGATTTTGCTTTTATTAACAGCGGGATTCTGGAAAAAAGCCTGGAACCGGGCCCCGTATCTCAGATGGCCCTTTTAGAAGTCAGTCCTTCACCCCTTAATCCCACGCGGGTTGAAATCCTAGGGCATCAACTGCTGAAGGCACTGGAAAACTCGCTACAGGCATCATATCAACAGTTGGAATTGAAGGGTGACGGATTTCGGGGGCGTTATTTGGGGAATCTGGCTGTTTCGGCTAATGTTCAAGTAAGATATTCTTCCGATTTGACTTCTTCCGAAAGTTCTACTTCTCACATGATTCGGGAAGTCGCCATTAATGGGCAGCCCATAGACCCGGATCGTATGTATGTCGTAGTGACGTCGGATCATCTGCAGCGCGGCAACGGATATACCTGTTTAAAAAGCGTGAAGAGAGTCCAGTATGATCCCCGGTTCATGAGGCATTTGCTTGCAGATGCAATTCCAACCTTCATGACAACCCCGTTTACCCCTCGATTCTTGATTGATTGAATAATTGAGTAGATTACATCGCAACAGATCCCTACGGCCGAATGCATCAAGGTTAACGAGTAATGGATAAAGGAAAATAAAAAGTAAATAAAAAAGTATTCAAAAAAAGAAAAAAGTGTGTGTTAAAAAAGGGGCGTGGGGCCTGGAGATCTCAGTTCCAAGCCACGCACGCATAGCGATAACAATTACCGTGTGATTTGTTTTGTTTAGGGTTTATTCAGGTTTGACTGTAATCTATATGATTGATGATTATTCGTGTATGGGGTCTTCAAGTTCGGTTGGTTATTCGAGTGCGTTTATTCAATAACATAGGGCGACATTTCCTCAATCGATCGCCGTAAAATATTGAGGTTATCGCGGAATTGACGATCGTCAATTTGATCGGCTTCATTGATCAGGTGTTCCAACTTCTGGCTGTAGAGTCCAAATAGAAAGTTAAAGCGTAGCCCGTCCTTGAAAACGTAATGCTGCTGAAATTCTTCCGTTATGCTGCGAATTAACCGCATTCTGTCTACGATTTTCCGTCGACTTAGTGCAGTTCCATGAAATGTAGTTTCCAAGATTATGATTCTCCCTCTGGTTTTTATTTGATTAGGTTGAAAGTTTTGTTTGGGTTTGTTTTGTTTTGTTAGTAAGGTCGTGCGTAGGCTCCCCATGTCGAGGGAGTGTGTGTTACTTATATAAATCATGGCAAATATTTAAAGATGATTAGAAAATGTGTCCGCATTGGAAAGTTTCCAATTACTTTTTTGTGAAAATGGCGAACTCACTGACTTAGACAATAGAGGAAAAACGAATATTTATGAGTTTGCATATTGATGACAAAACTGTTTTGTTGGAATTTTTCCGATCCAAATTTCATTAATTCATTGAAAATTTCCCAACTTTTTTGAACGAAATCCATATAGGGGGGCACCATGGGTCTTTGGGCGCTTCGAATATTTTTGATATTTGTGATGAAACGTATAAATCTGAAAAATGAAAAAATTTCAAGTGATTTTGTTGGAATTATTCCAAGAAAGAGCAATAAATCGAATTACATGGATGCAACAAAGGAATCAGATTGAATAATTGTCGTTTAGAGTGGAATCGAATTTATAATTAATCCGATTGAATCGAAAAAGAACCAAATATGGCACAATAGAATTAGAAATAAACAAAGCAAGACACCGAAAAAAATTAAGCCGAACGATGGCATATTCATAATGATGGAAGATAGGCGATGGGTGGACAATTGATATGATAGGTTCCCAAATAATATTCCAAATCTATGCAACGCACGCATCGGGGAGCAGTTCCAGTTCCAACAACAGGCCAAAATTCCCCCCGGATATTCTGCCGCCCTATGATTTTGATACCATGGGAGAAATTCACGTCAAGGTCATAGCACAAAACAAAGTAAGGGTGAAATTTGTCCACGAATCCCAAAACATGCAGGTAGAACTCAACATTCAGGCGATCGAGCATGTGACGGAATCCCCATCCATTCCCTTACACGATTCCAAACACAATTCCAAACAAGATTCCAAGCACAAACCCGAACAAGCCCCTATCACGGTATACCGGTGTACAATGGATCACACTATACCCCCCGCAAAGTTAATCAACTCAATCACCTCAAGCACAATGATCCTTCATATGTATGATGAACGGGCGATTGTTTCGCTGGCCTATGATATTCACAAACACGAAAGATCTTGGAAAAATGCGATAACAGCGAAAGCAACAAAATCCTCGGAAACTGCTAAAACCTACTGGCTTCAAGGAATTTCTCCTTTGGGCTATCATCAAGTCGATTTGGGACTGAATATTGAATCTAACCACCTAACCCAATGAAGATCGAGAAATAAGGATATTGAAAGAGAAACGAGGAAATTAAAGAGTAAAGTAAATTTAAAAAAGGGAGTATTCTGGGAACAAAGCCAGTAATTGCGATTTCTGGCTAATTTCTGAAAGTTAAACACCCGGAATTCTAAATACTTAAAATATCATTAAGATAAGAGGAACTAAAAACCCAATCGCTCCAGTCGAGATGACAGCCGTCATAAAAAGAGTATAACGCACATTATAGGTGGAAAGCAAAGATTCGTCGTAGTAACCCGCAATATCTTGATCTTGATACAACTTCAACAATCCACCTAAGAGTTTAGAACGTGATGTCCGTCCGCGCCGAAGACCAAAGATCACAATTGAATTGATAATGATGATCAATATCATAAATAAAACGAAGTTTATATAATCAGACACAGTCCTAATGGATTCGTCTGTTATAGGATCCCAATCGGTGCCGCTGGCAAAAAGCGAATTCACTCCAAGAGCAATGAAATTTAACAAGATAGAGGTTAAGATGAAAATAATGTCCGTTTTCGTGTTCGTTTTAAGTTCCTCAATGATATGATCATGTAATTTTTCAAGCATCATCTGTGCATCACATAATATGGAGGAGCAGAACTATAAAAACCAATCTAAGTCGGTTTGACTGATAACTTAAAGTATTAAATTCAACCGTTCAGCATTTCTTCCTACAGCAGTAATTGTTTTTGCTAGCCAGCGTTGACGCAGAGCAAGCCCTAAGCTTCCGCCCATCAAACCAACTCCAACTATGGCTACTTTGTTATATTTAAAATTGTTCATTGGTACTCCTGTTTTCGATTTCAAT
>JABCSI010000227.1 GCA_018238965.1 Promethearchaeota archaeon | reverse complement strand
GCAAAAAGGAGCAAGAAAATTGAAGAATATTATCAAATTAATTGCTATCATCGGATAATTCTTGTCCTCGGGCAAAATCCGCTGAAATTTGATCACCGAAGACATAATCCCTCAAATGGCCAAAATCATTTATTTTGGAGAGTATAGCCCGCACTTTTTTATAACCCGGAATACCCTTAATCAACCAAATTGCCAACCTACGAAACTCTGCTAACTTAAACCTCTCGGTGTTCCAGAATTTCGAAGATTCCCCAATATACTGCTCAATTTGAATCAGATAGGATCTAATTTCATCCAATGAGTGAAAAGAAGGAGCTGATATTGGTTCTTTTCCTTGCTCAATTGCGAGTTTTGCCCCCTGAATACGGGAAAATACTGCGGGATCGAACATGATTGCACGCCCTATCATCACCGCATCACATTGGGTTTCGGATTTAATGCGTTGATAGGAATGATAATCCTTTACGTCGCCATTGGCTACCAGCGGGATCGAAAGCTTTTCCTGCACGGTTCGAATCATGGAATAATTTGCTTCTCCACTGTATTTCTGTTTAATCGTCCGTCCGTGCAATGTGAGGAAGTCCAACCCTGAATCATTTATTAAGGGTAAGAGATCCAAAATTTCGGTCTCATGCAAATATCCCAGCCGCGTTTTAAGCGAAACTGGAGTGTGGGCATATTTCACGCACGTTTCAATAACCGTACGCAACCGTTCCATTGAACCTTTCATATGATATTCCTTTAATAATCCACCGCCACCACCCGATTTCATTGTATGGGGTGCAGGACAACCTGCGTTAATATCTAGGACATCAAATTTGTATGCGCTTAGATAATCAAGGGTTGTGCGGATTTGGTCAGGATTTCTTCCACTGGCAACAATTTGCAATGAAAATGGGCGTTGCTTTTCCATTCGTTCCAAATGGGGTAAAATGGTCTTGGGGGCGGCGACAAACTGGGGCACGAATAACATCGGAGTAACTACCATGCCAACACCTCCCAAATCATAAATAAGCTGGCGGAAAGAAGGTGTAGTTACATCCATCAGCGGGGCGAGGATTAAATCGGTGGGTAAAGTGAGGGATCCGAGGTGCATTCAAAACCATGTACACAAAAGGTGCAAGATTCAAAAAGATGCGGGTTTGAATATAAAATCCTCATGAAGGAGGGATAAATTGAAGATAATTTGTGAAAAAGGATGGAAACATTCTTGGGATGGAGATTTCATTTCAAATAATTAACCAAAATGGGTTAAATATTGTAAAAAACTCTCTAAACTTTGTATTCTTTGGTAAATTCCTGGTTCTCCCAGTTCTCAAAAGCTGAGTCTAATGAATTTAGGAAATTATCCATTTTTTCTTGATTTACAATCACAAAATCTCCATCAATCTGAAACCCGAATTCATCAGCCCAATCAAATAAATTGTCATAAAACTGTTTTTTAGGAAGACCTAAGGTTTCTTGCATTAGATCTAAACGAATTCTTTTTGAAACTCTAAGCATTTTTTTTAGTTTCATAACTTTTTCATGATTCAGAATATTTTCCTCTAAATTTCGACGTTCGGGAGGGCTTTGCCTAAGATTTTCGAATTCTGGTTGTAAATTTACCCTTGTCAAATATGTATTAATTGAATTTTCATCTCGCGGTTTTACCTGAGCCTTTCTTTTAATACTCGAGTAAGCTATAACTCCAATCAAAGTAATCCCAGCCAGAACTAAACCGATTATAAGGCCAATCTCTAATCCATTATTGCTGATTCCCCCGTTTGCGAGAGTATCATCTGTGGATTCATCATCAGTAATTGGAGGTTCATCATCAGTAATCGGAGGTTCATCATCTGATATTGGGTCTTCCTTAACATATAACAGATCAGAGGTAGGGACAGTTAAGCCTCGTCCTTGTACAAAATGTAAATCATCATAAATTCCTCGGGCAGAAATCCCTGAAGTAGAAGTTGCGACTTTACCTAATCCAAATTTTTGCCCTTCATCAATAATTCGCCCTTCATTATCCGAATCTTCCAATATTCCATTTATGTAAAGTGCTCGACCATCAATATCCCATTTATACACTATCCGATAGGTTGTTTCTAGGGCAATATCAAAAGTATTTATTAAAGTAGATGTCCACACCCCTCCACCTCGGTGACTTGCTTGTAGTCTTCCACTACTTAACGTAATACTAAAATGAGCCCACTGTTCATAAGTGTTTTCTACTCCACAAATTAAGTATGCATCAGCTAATGATGCAAGTTGAACGGTAAAGGCAATATATCCTTCACCTAGTGGATCTGATGGATTCCATTTTGTATAGTCAGATGTAGAGTCGATTTCGGCAGCATAACTCCCATTTAAGGCGTTACTAATAATTTCAACCCCATAATTCTGATTATTGCATCCATTTGCTTCATCAGAAAATGAATTTTCAAAAGGAACGTATACATCGTTAGCTACTGATGCTTTGATCATGTATAGGTTTTGATCTTGAACTTCATTAGGTACATTCTGCACTAAGTTCAAATTTAGTAATGTAACAGTCAAGATAATGAAAATCAGTCCAAACTTCACATTTCTCGTTCTCATTTTTGTCTCATTTTTTTGAATTAGTTTATTGAAATTATGTGTGTTTTATTAAAAAAATCTTTTGTCATCAAATTGTGAAATGAGAAAATGAAAATGCTGCACGAATGAAAGAATAATCAAATAAAATTAAAAAAAAAAATATGGGAATATAAACATCCCGGGTGCATTACATGGAGAATTGCGCATCTGACGCGGAAGCTTTCTCATCTGTGGGTTGCAGAAGGTATTTGATTTCAATTTCTTCATCCACTTCGAGGCTCTCAATTGTCCAGGTTAAGATCTTCTTACCGCTATCTTTCTTCTCACTGGAGGGTTCCAACGACATATCTTCTGCCTTGAAATTTTTCGGAATCCGATCTTGGAATTCATAATTGGCTACCGCAAAATTCCCACTGTTTCGAATCTTCAAAACAACTTCGAAGACATTCTCGTCGCCTGTAGCCAAAATTTTCTTGCCCCGATAAATTTTGAGTCGTCGGTGAACCACAGCAATTTTGACTTCTTCGCCTTCTTCGGTGATGATAATCGGTTCTCCCCGTGGAAGGGTATTAGCGCGCCATTCCACATTTGAGACGAATTCATCCTCAGGAGTGAGATTATCAGCAACAAGGGGATAAATCACAACCATTTCCTGATTGGGTTCAAACATTCCCATTTTGGTATCCTTTAACCCATCCATTTCAATGAAAATCTTCCGATCTGCGATAGAAACCCAATCCGGATCAACTTTATAATCTTTTCCGTCAACGGTTAACTTAATATCGTCTTTTTCGGGGAGATTGAAACGTTCTGGAACTATTTGCTCGATAGATAGATAATCAAAGGGTGTTGCACCGCCGTTAGTAAGGGTATGGGTGGCATCGAAGGAAACTACACGATGGGAATCAATGACATCAATGCCATAAACAACACTTGCGTCGAAAATAGCCACTGCCAGTTCAATATCTTCGATTTCAACAGTAGTTGAAGTTGTTGAAGATAATTCATGGAGTAAAATGAATTCAACCGTTTTTTGATAACGGGGAATTTCACTTTGGGTATCAATTTCCCAAGTATTTGATTTCCATTCCGTTCCTGCCGAAATAAACACTTCATCGTCGGACAAGGTAACCAGTTCTTCATCTTTTTCAAGTTCTTTGACACTTACAGTTTTTAGTTTGGCGATATAGGGACTGAGGTTCTCATATTCCAAAAATCCTTGGTAAATATCAGGTGTATCATCCATTTGTTCATCGGAGGTTGATACCATGTTATCTCCAATGGCTGAGAATTCTTCCACATTCAGATCACTTAAGGAAAAGTCTGCATCGTAAACTATTTCCACAACCCCGGAACGCACAGTATCTTCCTTATTGGAAATTGTTACCCCTAGAGTAAATTCCAAAATGGCTTCACCGTTTGTATCCAATTCTTCAATTTCCCAAAGGAGATTGTTTTCTTCCGATTTTCCTTCTCCAATGGATGTGCTCAAAATATCAAAATTTTCATGGCCTTCGAAAAGAGATTTGGTCACTTTAATGTTTTTGATGGGATATTCTTCGGTATTTGTAAGACGGAGTTTGAAATACACTACGTTCTCTGCGCCCATGTTTAACGAATAGGTTGTAACCTCTGGATTGTTTATGGTGGAAATGGTTTCCGTGAGCTTCAGAGAGGGTTCTTTATCGGCTTTGATCTTGTATTCCAAAGATGCTTCTTCTTCGCCGTTGAGTTCCTTGACATAAAACTCTTCATCGAGTTCCTCAATATTGCCGTTGTGGGTGAGTTTTCCTTCCAAATCCCAAATTCGTTGATCTGCGGAAACATTCTTGAATGTTATTTCCCCATCCCGGGTCAAGATTCCGTAGCCCTCTTCCAATTCCTGGCTTTCCTCTTCACCCTCGGCTTCTTCTTCGCCTTCGGTTTCTTCTTCACCTTCGGTTTCTTCTTCGTCTTCAGATTCTTTTTCATCCGATAGAAAATTATAAGCATATTTCGCTACAATCTTTTCTTGGACAACGATGGGTATCTTTTCACCCTCTGCGTCATCGGCAGAAGATGCTCCAGTACCGCTACCATCATCGGTGGATGTCTTGGGGATTCCCGAAGAATTTTTGAGGTATTCTTGAACGCGACCAAAATAAGTCTCCATTTCATCTTGATCCCGAATCTTTTCTTCTGAGCCAGAATTAATAGCATTGGTTACGCTGCTTCTTCCCCGGGCCGATAAAGAAATATCCGGAAAACTATTGAAGAATTCTTGCGCCGAAACGTTAATATCACATTTCACTTTTTTCCTATTTACGCTGGCTGATCCAAATCTTTGCAAGTCATATTCCATATTTTCATCAACTTTTTTAGCTTTTTATGTTGAGTGTAGTAAAAAAACAAAATTTTCAACTAGTTAGTACTTGTGTTTAATATATTAAAAAAGTCTTCTAAGGGTTTACTAATTCGCAAAAGGAAGGATTTCCAAGGCCGAGGAAATGCCCCACACGAGACTTAGGAGAAAACTCAATTTTGTCGCTGATTGGGTGCGTGAAAAATAATAGAAATTGGGAAAACCCATTACATTATTAGTAATAATCACCCGTAATGTAAGTTTGATGCTGCCGTTGCCGTTTGAGATTTACCGATTTTCATGCAATTGTAATGGCTTGATTCTCCAATTTAGATTGCATTTGCAACAGGAGAATATAAATTATTCCCTAAGATCAATAATTTCTTTAATTCATCCGTGGAAATTTTTGAAATCCAGCTCATTCCTGAATTTAAAATATCCTTCGACAATTGCTTCTTCTTCGTTATCATCAGGTCAATCTTCTCTTCAATGGTTCCAACACTAACGAATTTGGTAATCGTCACATCGCGTTTTTGACCAATCCGATAAATGCGATCCGAAGCTTGATCTTCTACGGCCGGATTCCACCATCGATCATAATGGAAAGCGTGATTCGCTGCCGTCAAATTTAACCCTAAACCACCCGCTTTTAGGGAAAGAATAAATATTGATTGATTTTGGTTAGGCTGCTGGAATTGACGCACCATGAGGTCGCGATCATCGGAAGGAGTACTTCCATTCAAATATAAAACGTCAGTTTGGAGGGTTTGGGATATATAGGATTGAAGAAACTTCCCCATTTGAGTATATTGCGTGAAAATAACGGCTTTTTCACCTTTCTCAATGATCTTTTGTAACATTTCGGTTATCTTTTGTAATTTTCCGGAGCGATTGGGAAACTGATCTTGATAAAAGTGAGCCGTATTTTCATCTTCGAGTGTCCACGGATTTTTTTCATGCAAGAATTGTGCCGGATGATTGCAAACTTGTTTCAATTTTAGTAAAGTGGATAAGATGATTCCACTTCGCGAAAATCCTTCAACAGATTCTAATTGCTCTTCCAATTTTTCCACAATTGCTTGATATAATGTGGCTTGTTCCAGAGTTAAATCCACATAGATTTTTCTTTCGTACTTGTTTGGAAGATCCCGAATGATGCCGCTATCACTCTTTAAACGCCGCAGGATGAAAGGATTCAAGATTTGTTGTAATTCTGCGAGCCTGGTTTGATCATTGCTTTTTTCAATAGGAACACAATATTGTGTATGAAACGAATGTAAAGTTCCAAAGAAGCCGGGATTTAAGAAATCCATGATGGACCATAACTCTCGAAGGCGATTTTCAATGGGAGTCCCGGTTAATCCGATCCTAAAATTACTTTTTAACAATTTGATAGCTTTCGTTTGGTGTGTATGGTAATTTTTGATATTTTGTGCTTCATCCAGAATGATATTTTCCCAAAGAACTTTCGCCAACAGATATTTATTTCTTTTGACTTGATGATAGGTCGTAATAACGATGTCGGAGTTCGCAAGCTGCGCTACAAAGGCTTTGCCTCCAACTCGCGTATTGCCATGATGCACATAAACTCCTAATGAAGGCGCAAATTTTTCAATTTCTTGAACCCAATTATTAATTAAAGATAGCGGACATACCACCAATGAAGGTCCAAGAGGTGCAATCTTCTGGCGCTTGCACTTGCCTTGCAACTTATCCTCATGGATCATTTCTTGATGTTTTTCTTGTTGGTGAAGTAAAAACGCTAAAATTTGAATAGTTTTCCCTAGTCCCATATCATCCGCCAGACATACACCAAACTGAAATTGATGCATAAACACCATCCACGATAAGCCTGTTTGTTGATAGGATCGGAGAGTGCCGTTAAAAGTCTTCGGGGTTGCGATTGGTATAATATGTTTTGGGTGCTGAAATTGATCGAATATTTTCTCTAACCCTTTTCCCGCTTCCACATCAACAACGCGAACACCCTCTTCCAATCTATTTTTCCCAATAGTGAGTTTTAAAGATTGCCGTAAGGAGATTTTATTGCGTTTTTTCTTCTTCTTCCCGCTCTTATTCGATTGAATAAACTCGGTTAGATAT
>JABCSI010000226.1 GCA_018238965.1 Promethearchaeota archaeon | reverse complement strand
GAATTAAAAATATGTCCAACACAAAATATTTAATAAAAAATGTCAATATCATTCCCATTTCATCTGAAAAAATCCTTGGGAACCACGATGTTTTAATTGTCGATGATAGAATTGCCAGAATTGCAGAAAATATTAATGATGGAGAAGCGACCAGTATAGATGCGACAGGGAAATATCTGCTACCGGGTTTAACTGATATGCATGTCCACATTGAGGATGAGAATGCTTTAAAATTACTCGTGGCCAATGGAGTGACAACGATTAGAAATATGTGGGGAGCACCCTTACATTTGGCTTGGAAGAAGCAAATCGCAAAAAATAATTTGATAAGTCCCTATATGTATACTACCAATCCCCTCACGGACGGCTCTCCTCCGGTATGGAATGGGAGTTATATTGTCACCAATCATGCTGAAGCTAAATTATGTATCCAAGAAGCGATAAAGGCTGGCTATGATCAGATCAAAGTATACGATCTCTTGAAAAAGGTTGCATATGATGCACTTGTGGAAGAAGCCAAAGTGGCTGAAATCAAAATAACGGGGCATATCCCAATTGAAGTCGGCCTTCAACATGCCCTAGACAAATCCCAGTATTGTATCGAACACTTGTCAGGTTACATTGCTGCCAGTATGAGTGAAAACGCAGAAGAGAACTGCCCAGAAAGAAAAAACAGGGCGGAGTATTTGGATTTCCTAATTAGAAATTTTGATGTCGAACTTCTGAAACACCTGGTTGAGAAAACAAAAAGGCAAGGCGTGTGGAACTGTCCAACATTTGTCGTCAATAAACGAATAGGTCGACCCAGTAAAACAGAGCAATTTCTTCAAGAAGAATCCATGAAGTATGTTTCCAAGACCATTCTTGACAGTTGGAATCCTAAAACTGACTTTAGAGTGAAGAATATTAATCAAAAGGTGGAAGACGACATGGATAAATTGTTTGAACTCTACCTTCTTGTTGCAGCTGAACTCAAAGCACAAGGGGCAAAGATTCTCTTTGGCACCGATACCCCAAATCCATTTGTGGTCCCGGGATTTTCGATTCATGAGGAATTTCAGCATTTCTCGGAAGCAGGATTTTCTAATTATGAAGTATTGAAAATCGCAACATTAGCTGCGGCCGATTTTATGGAGAGTGATGATTTTGGATCAATCGCCGAAGGCAAACGTGCCGATCTGGTGCTGTTGGATAATAATCCCCTTGAAAATTTGGCAAATTTAAAACATCCTTCTGGTGTGTTTCTTAGAGGCAGATGGTTAGATCGGAACTATTTGGATGAAATGCTAAATGATATAAAGGAGATGTATGCGTACGAAAATCGATGGTTCCATGATCTTAATCAAGAAGAACTGAGTGTTGATTTCTTGAACTATAATGTCGTTAGCAGTGACAAAATTATCCAAAAATCCAGAATGAAAATAAATAATACTCAAATCATCTTGCATACATCGGATGGATTATCAGAAAGGCAGATTAGATGTTTGGTGAATTTAAAAAACGGTAAGCCAGTTTCCTACGTATTGAATTTGATCTTGAATAGTCTCGAAACAGAGTTGAAGATAAATCAAGAAGAATATCAGTGGTCTATTGAATTCTCTAAGTTTGATGGAATAATTGAGAAAACAAGCCTCCCAATCGATATTCCACTCGGATTTCTTGATATTATTAATTTCCTTCTCCTTCCCGAGAAAGTCTATCACCTCGCCGAGGGGGAAGAATTCATCTTTGAACAAAATACTCTGGATGTATATATGCCTCCACTGGTCAGGAAGGCATCAATCCATGCAAAAAGAAATGGTGAAGTAATCGAACTAGCATACAAATCCAAAAGCAAGGAATTAACATACCGATTATGGTGTGATGACAAAAGAATTCTACGAAAATTAGAGATAGATACACAATTTGGCCTTTCGACTATCTCTATTGTAGAAAAGATGATAAAAACCAACAAGGAGTGAAATATGCATGCAAACAGAAGAAATGCATATGTACAATGAAAACGGGACCATAGATATAGACTTGGCTGATTACATCAACCGAAATTTATTCAAGATTGATAATTTTTTGATGAAAATCGATGGGTATAAGCTTGAGTTACTGGGACCTTATCTGGAAAAACTTGAAAAAGAACTAGATCAAAACATTATGGAAGTGCCAGATATCTCAATCAACGTGAAACTGGAAATTCTTGGAATTTATCCTGATTTGCTAGAGAAAGCAAAAAAATGCATTTTGTCATTCATGAATTATGACAAATACAGTTCCCAGCCAAACAATGATAAGTTAACCATGCTTGTTTCCGATTATTTACGTGGATATTTATTTTTTTCGTATACTATTTTGCACACACTTACAATGTTGATGACAAAATATGAAGTTATTGAACTCTGGAAAGAATTTGTCGACGATTTCATAAAAAATAATCCACCCGAATTCACAACAAATAATCTGGATGATTTGCTTGTTGATTTAGATCAGTTTACTAAAATGTACCAAGGTCATAAATGCATTACATTTAAGCTAGATTCTGGACCGGTTGGTTTCAAAATAACCAAATGTCTGTGGTTTGAAGTGATGAGGGAGCTTGAAGATAAGGAATTATGCTATGCTATTAGTTGCACCGGGGATTTTCAGACCTACAAAATGATAAACCCGGATTGTGAACTAACAAGACCTAAGACGTTAGTAGCAGGAGATAGTTATTGTGATTTCTTTCTTATCGATGTTAGGGAAGAAAAGAAGGTCGAGCATCCGTCAGAAGAATTCTGGTCAAAATTAGATTATAGATAATTCTTGTAATTCGCCAATGGTAAATTCGGCCATTCAAAGGGCACATGCCCCATTTTTTCCCTTACCCCTAAATTTCTCTTCTTTTGCCATTGTTAAATCTCCTTTAAAATGCATTTTATTGATCATTTATATGAGCAGTAGGTGCTCCTCTAATATATACCTCTAGAAGTGATTAAAAATGTCAACTCTAATAAAAAATGGAAAAATTATTGATGGAATAAGCGATGAAGCCTACGAAGGCAGCATTCTTATTGAAAATGGAAAAATCGTAAAAATCATTACATCAGATTCTACTGAAGCGCAAACTGAAATGGACGAGATAGCAAACGAAATTGACGCTTCGGGATTAATTATTGCTCCTGGGTTTATTGATGCCCATGCCCATGATGATTTTCCTTCTTTGCTGAATCCTACGCTCTATTATAAATTGGAGCAAGGAATAACGACTTCTGTTTCTGGAAACTGCGGTACCAGCTTATTTCCCCTAAATGATCCAATTGTGGAAGAGTATCGATCCAGGGAAGAAAAATCGCCCGAAGTCGACAAACTCTTTGAATTTGTAAGGAAATTTACCGATTTTGAACATTTTCGAGATCTGATGAATTCCAAATCCGCTTTGGGGGCCAATCTCGTATCTCTCATGGGACATGGCATGATTCGAATGAATGTAATGGGGGTTGAGAATCGCATTCCAACCGAATCTGAATTAGAGCAAATGAAAAAACTCGTTGAGATCTCCATGCAACAGGGGGCTTTTGGCATATCTACAGGTTTGATTTATCCTCCTGGAGTGTATTCGACCACTGAGGAACTCATCGAATTAAGCAAAGTTGTGAAAAAATATAACGGTGTCTATGCAACTCATATGCGAGGGGAATCAGATACTGTTATTGAGTCTGTGAAAGAAGCAATCGAGATAGGTCGACAAAGTGGCGTGCGAGTGCAAATTTCCCATCACAAAATTGCAGGAAAAAGTAATTGGGGAAAATCCAAAATAACACTAAAACTGATAGAAGAAGCCAATGCCGAAGGGATTGATGTAAAATTTGATGCTTACCCATACCTCGCAGGAAACACGGGTTTAAGCCAAATTATTCCGCCCGCATATTACGTAGGAGGAAATGAAGCCTTCGTTAATCGCTTGAAGAATAAGGAAAATTGGCCTAAAATTCGGGCAGAGATTGAAAATCCTACGGGCAATTGGGAAAATTTTGTAAAGATGTCAGGGTATGAGAATATGTTGATTGTTCAAGCACCGGAAACCCCTGATGTCATAGGAAAAACGGTTTTGGAATACGCGACAGAGTTGAAGAAAGATCCCTTGGAGACTGCCATTGAACTTCTCATTGAAAATAATGGTGGTTGTGGGATCGTTCCAAAATATGGTTCCGAAGAGGATTTGATTCGAATAATGCAACACCCCTTAGGAATGGTTTCAACTGACGGAAGTCTTGATGATGAAGCAGGAAATATTCACCCAAGGGTAATTGGAACACATCCAAAAATATTGGGTCATTATGTAAGAGAGATGGGGATTTTGCCCCTTGTTGGCACGATTAAGAAAATGACAAGTGTCCCGGCCAGACAATTTCGGATCGCAAATAAGGGAGTGATTAAGGAGGGATTTGATGCAGATTTGGTACTTTTTGATCCTAATACGATATCCGATAATAATTCCTATACTGCCCCGTTTAAAAAAAACTCTGGTCTACATTACGTCCTTGTCAATGGTGAAGTCGTCGTTGAAAAAAATGTCTTCAATGGGAAATTGCATGGGTCAATTTTAAAAATGGAATGAAGATTCATGGAATTTAAAATTAAGGATCGTATTTTGCACAATCGTGGCGATTCCTATATAGCCGATGAAGAAGAAATTGAAGAAGTAATTGATCAAAAGCTGATTGATTGTAATTTGGGAACAAATCCTTTAGGCCCAAGCCCAAAAATTTCTGAAAAGTGTTATCCCATACCATTGGAAGCAATAATGTACTATCCCGAGGATTATAGTAAATTTAAACAAGCCATTATTGATTATTGGAAACCTGTAGTAGATATAGACAAATCTCAAATTCAGTTGGATGCAGGATCGATTAACCTTTTAATTAATATCAATCGCTTGTTTATTACTCCGGGAGCAAAAATCTTAGGCTTTCAGCCCCAATTTACCAGTTATATCTCATCGATAGAACTTGAAGGTGGAAAATATATCAAAATGGAATTGGATCCAGGTTTAAATTTTAAATTTGACACGAAAAAATTTATTTCAAAGATATCTAATCAATATTCTTTGATTTATATTGACAATCCCAATAATCCCACAGGGCAAATAATATCCATTGAAGATT
The DNA here is from genome assembly GCA_018238965.1 of Promethearchaeota archaeon. GTDB lineage: Archaea > Asgardarchaeota > Lokiarchaeia > Sigyniarchaeales > Promethearchaeaceae > Harpocratesius. The sequence goes on along the minus strand of JABCSI010000226.1, from coordinate 1,874 downwards.
TGGAATTGATTGTTCGCAAAGCTCACGCATTGGATATCCCAGTTATAATTGATGAGGCCTATGGAGATTTCATGGAAAAATCGCAATCGGGATTGGCACTTTTTAATAAATATAAAAATGTAATTATAGTGAGATCTCTCTCAAAAGGATTTGGATTGGCGGGCTTACGTGTTGGATACATGATCAGCCATAAAACCATAGGTGAAAATTATACCAAAATCACAGTTGCATTCACTCTAAGTGGAGTAGCTCAACATCTGGGAGCGATAGCTTTAAGCGATGAAAAACATCTGGCATATTGCCGCAACACCCTAAGTCGAGTTAAAAAGCAAATTATTGATAAATGCTCTCGAATTAAGGTTTCCCATACAGATCTCCATGTGCCGATTATGATTTTAACACATCCTAATCCTGAAGTGGATTTAGCAAAGAAATTTCGTAAACATCGCATTCACGTTACCTCAGGCGAACATTTTCGGAATGTGGGAAAAAATTCAGTTCGATTTCGCGTCTGTCGTCCTGAAGAATTACCTATAATACTAGACGCTATTGAAAAAATTGAAAAATTGCCCTTAGATTTAAAGTTAGGAGAGAACAAAGATGGATTATAACGAGGCAAATGCCGCTTTTGAGTATGGAAAGGGCGATCACTATGTTATTTTGATCCATGGATTTCCTTCCATTCCCTATGATGTGATACCTCTAGGCAGACATCTGGCAGAGCAAGGATTTCATGTGATTGGGGTCAAATTACCTGGATTCGGCGGAACGAAGGAGGAATTACTTCACCACGCAGATTGGCATCTATGGTATGCCGAGATTGAACGAAATATAACTGAAATCACGGCCAAACAGCCTAAAAACATTTTTATCTCGGGGATTAGTATGGGAGGTACTGCGACTCTCTATACTGCCTCTCAACATCCAGAAATCAAAGCTTTGGCCCCTATCAATGGGCCGGTCTTAATCAAAGAAAAATCATCGATTTTTGTAGGATTGTTTGCTAAATTTATCAAATACTTCGCCATGCCCTTCAGTGGTGATTTTGTTTTGAAGCCTGGAGGCAAACATGATCCGATTCTGCAAGAATTGTACGAACGAAGGGATAACAAAGGAGTCCTTCCCGCGGTCGCCACAGAAGTTAAATGGTTTCGCGAGACGGATAAAAATCTCATTAAAATAACGCAACCTCTCTTAATTTGCCAAAGTTCGCAAGATCACACCGTTTGGTTAAAAAATCCGGAATACATTCTCTCCAAGGTCAGTTCAAAAGTAAAATAAATCATCTGGTACCCCAATTCCGACCATAATGTGATTTATGATAATGATAGCGAACAACTGTTCGCAGATGTCACACAATTTTTCAAACAACACATGGATTAATTTTTTTTTTTTTCAAAGGGATTGATTTTTTTTTTTCAAAGGCAGTTTTACGTGTATTTCAATTATTTTCATTTTTCTTCCCAACTGGATTCAATTTCTGATTCTATGATTTGAAATGGTAGAAAATTACATATAATATCCAAATTTATTTTTAAGAGGATTAAATGAGAATAAAGAATAAAAAAAAGTTAGAACTGTGTGATCGTGTCTTCGTTTTGTTAAAATCCGAGTTCCGCCATCTTTTGATGGTTTTCCTTGGCTTTTTCTGGTGTAATACTGTAAAAGGCAAATGCAAGACCCCCTAAGATCAACAATACAGCAGGAATTACAGAAAGTTCCAATTTGACTCCAAATATGGCGGAATCGATTTGAGTCTCAGCTTGTGGTACCCAGCCAGTTGATTTTTGGACAATCATAAAGATTAGAGGTCCTGTCACGAGTTGCAATCGATTAAAGAGAGTTATCACACCTGAAACAGACCCTTCTTGGCG
>JABCSI010000225.1 GCA_018238965.1 Promethearchaeota archaeon | reverse complement strand
TCTCCGAACCCCCCACCGATTATGACGGCCCCCTTAACTCCAAATTCTGCGAGATCGGCTATTGTAGGGAGAGTATGTCGGGCACTGAGCGCCACAACGGCTAAATCGGGCACTTCGGGCAATGCACTTAAAGAATTATACACTTTATGTCCATCTATCTCCTGTGCCCGATTTGTAATCCCATAGGCTTTAGTCTTCATCTCCATAAGGTTTTTTGAAAACATTGCATTTCCAGGATGATCGGGATTGCGACTTGAGAGACCGATAAAGACGGCAGACTTAGGTCGAAAAATTGGCGTTAAATCGAAGTTTTGATCGGGATCTATCTCATTCACCATAGGGGACAAAAATACTAAATACCAAATTAATTTTACTGATCAGATTTTGCGTTCCCTATTTATGTACAAGGGGCTAGAAAAAATGCAACACCATTTAGAAAAATTTTATAGGTCTGCGGAAGCATTATTAATCATTAAAAAACGGGAAAAATGCAAGAAAATGGGAAAAAAAACAAATAGGGCCAAATCGAAACAACCACCTGACGAAATTTTGATCCCCCCGGAAATAATCTCTGCGTTCCAACTAAAAGAGACGGGATATAATCTACTCTTAAAGGGGCAAGCTGGAGTCGGAAAGACTACTTTTGCAATGTCTCTGTTGGCCTACTTCACAGAATATACCCCCGTTTATCTTAGCACACGAGTGGCTCCATCCAGTCTCTATTCTCAATTTCCCTGGTTAAGGAATCGCCTGGCCCCCGAAAACATTTTAGATGCCACGAGGACCTACATTCCGCCCACCGATGATCCCAAAGGGCACCAAATGAAAGAGCACTTAATGCAAACGATCCGTTTCCAGACAATTCCCGAATTTCTAAAAATTATCTACGAAAAAGTGGCCCAATATGAAAATCCGATAATTGTGATCGATTCTTGGGATGCTATCATTGGCCCGGGCCATGGTCAAAATGATACTGTGGAAACTCTATTTACAGAATTTATCCGCCAAAGTAATTCAAAACTAATTTTAATCGCCGAATCCGATACCCAGAGTTTCCTGGACTATATCGTGGACGGTATTCTAACGCTCACCGATGAAGAAATCGCCGGCAGAACATTCCGTACCGTACTAATCAAAAAAATTCGAGCCGTGGAACGCAAACAGAAGGCATATGCCTATACTCTGTATCACAATAAATTCCGATATTTGAAGCCATATAAACGTGAATCACTGATAAACATCACCCAATTTGAACCCAATTCCGATAACGATGACCTATTTTCAACCGGGAATAAAATATTGGATAAAATCTATGAGGGGGGTTTACGCCCTGGCACCTTCAATTTGTTGGAAGTGGAATCAAACGTCCCGGTGTCTTCAATTTCTTCCATTTTTATCGGATTGCTCTGTCAATTCATCCAAAGTGAACGCGGGGCAATAATCCGAACGACAGATGGTATTAATAGCGATCTCATTGATAAAAAACGACTTTTCTTATATCTTCCCACCGATCGTATCAGTAAATATATGAAAATTCTCCAAAACCAAATTTCGGATAGGAAGGAAATCCGCCCGTACATTCGACAAGTGGAAGACCAGAATTTTAACAGTGTTTTCTTCGATACATACTCCAAATTATCCAGTATCTCCAAATTTCAGCCAGTATTTGCAGGGATATCCTACGATAATTTGCAATTCATGGTTGATTTTAACCAAGCCATCGGGCTATTCGAAAAACATCTTAAATTAATCAGGAATTCCAATGTTATCGAACTGGGCATCATCAATTCATCCAAAAACGAATCCTCAAGCGTGAAAGAACTCGGATCCCTAACCACTAACCTTAGTTATATTGCTTCGACCCATATTAAGGTAATTGAACGCCATGGGGCAATATTGCTCTATTCACTTAAACCGCGTAGTTCCAGCCTTTACGCCATGAAAACCGTTTATAAAAAAGGTTTCCCGCAAATTGTACTCTTACCCATCGTGTAATTGAATTACAATCATATAGAATCAAAATACAATCAAAATAGAATAGGAGAATGAACGTGCGAATTCAAAAAAAAATCAGCTTGCTCGGGGGCGACGGTGTCGGTAAAACCTCAATTATTGTACGCTATACTAAGGGCACGTTTAGCAATTCCTATTTAGTCACATTGGGAGTCGATTTTTACGAGACAAATTTTACAAAACCCTCCGAAGAATCCGGAAACTCCGATGATGAACTAATAATGCAAATCTGGGATCTGGCCGCACAGATTAGTTTTAAATCAATGCGCTCTCAGTATTTATCCTATTCCCATTATGGTGTCATTGTAATCGATTCTAATCGTGTTTCTCCTGAATATATTCAACCTTGGATCGACGACATCCACAAGCATGCAGGAGGGAATGTTCCATTTGTGCTGGCACTCAATAAAATTGACCTCTTAAAGCTGGAAGAAGTGGCCGCTATTACGGAGAAGTTGGAAATTGAATTTGGGGTTAGAGTCTTCAAAACATCTGCCAAAACTGGGGAAAATATTAACAATATGTTCAGATATATTGCTGAGAACTTATGGTAATAGCCCTTGTTGTTTCATCCAATTCTAAGGACGCAAAATCATCTATTACACGGACTTTTTTGGTTGATTCTTTAAATCCTCGTCTTTTTTGGCAAAGTAATAATAGTTTGAAACCATTAAAGGATAATCACCGTCTTGGTTTATTTGTTTAGCGAATGCGCCCAAACGAGGGATTCGTCTGCCTACCTGTTTTTTTCCATTCTCTAATTCTCAATATTTGATGGAAGCTATTCCACATTTCGCAGAAAAATCCAAGATTTGGATGAAATGGAAAAGAAAATTCGCCGTATTGGGAAACGAAATGCCGAAAAAGACTTTGAACTCAGTGAAAGCGAGTTTCCACATGGTGATTTCGCCCTTCAATCGGTGCAAATAGATCATACTCCAATTGATGTCTTAGTGGTAGATTCGGATTCTCGTTTAGTAACGGAACGTCCATATCTCACGGTTGCTTTTGATTCTCATACCAGGTGTGTTCTCGGATATTATCTCACATATGATAAACCCAGTCGCCTATCTATCGCCATGACCTTGGATAATTGCGTTCATGATAAATCACAATCATTGGAAAAAGTCCGGATCGCTTTCCCATCATTGGAGGAACAAAAATTTGTCCAATTGGAACAAAGTGCATGGAGGGACGTCTATGGACTCCCCTTCACTCCCCTTCACTCTTACTTTTCGGTACATTGTTCCCAAGGCGTCACACCAGACCGTTACCAGTTTCGCATGCTTGGGTAGTCACACTTCGTCATTTGAAGGATAGATATGATTATGTTTGGCTATCAGATGGCAACCATCTTGGTTATGGGCAATAATCATTCTATATTCAACTAAATCGCTTCTTGTCACACGTTAGCCCGCAGCCCACCCTTCAGCTGGGTGCTGTCGGACATTATCATTGCGGCTTCACACCAGACTGTTACCTGTCTCGCATGCGCAAATAGCCATTGTTGGTTATCTCAACTTCAGCTTTTAGTGGTTTCATAGGCATTCTTTAATGATGCCTCCTCACTAAGTTCTGTATTCAGACATCGAGCTTCTTGTCGCACAATGTTTTGGTAATAATTAGCTTTTTGGTAATAATTAGCTTGGCCAAAACTCCATAAAAGTCAGATATATCTATTTCTCTATCTCCGTTTAAATGCCGAAAAATGGATTTTAGAGAAAAAAATGAGTTTCAAATTTATGTTTTGGTATTATCAAAACCTAATCATTTACAATTGAAGGCGGAAACCATCCTTAAGTGATAATTCCAATCGGTGACGCAATAAAGGGCAGATTTTATGATTGGGCGCGAGTTTATCGAGGAGGAATTTTTTCGCCTCCCCTGAGCAGCCTTTGATAATTCGTTGATAATATTTCGGATCCAATTCACCACTAAGTAAAGCAGGAATGTAATCTTCCGCTGGGATGGGATTAATATTCGAATCATTCTCATAAACATCAAAAACATGTTGGATGCGCTTCCTCTTAAAATCGAGGGAATCGTAAAATATTGGAGTATTTGAATCGATCATTATTTCGGGGCCAAAAGGTATTCCTTCACCATCGCATTCTCCATGCGAATGTGCCAACAAAAATGCCTTCCAATCTGGTCCTTCTACTAAAATACGCTTAAACGGGTTATCAGTTAGATCAATAATTCCAATTTTGGCTGTTTTTAATAATCCAACTGGAATGGATGTGAACTTATTACATTTTAGTTTGAGTTCTGTTAAACTAAGAAGATCACCCATACTATCCGGGAGATGGATGAGTTGGTTATTTTGCAAGCTTAAGTATTTTAGGTTCCTTAGGGTTCCGATTTCTGGAGGGAGAGTGGTGAGATTATTGTTATTAAGGGTAAGGATTTCCAGATTAATTAGCTGGCCGATTTCTGGAGGGATATCCTTGAGACAATTAGAATAGAGTCCCAATGATTGTAAATTGGTGAGATTTCCAATTTCCGAAGGAATGTCCTTGAGACAATTACAATAGAGTTTCAATCTTTTTAAATTGATGAGATTTCCAATTTCTGGAGGGATACTCGTAAGGCCATTGTTGCTGAGATCAAGTGATTCTAGATTAATAAATTCATATAAATATTCCTCATCGGCGATATCCGCAAAAAATTTGGATATGTCCTTAGGTCTATGCATCCTTAGTGCTATGCCCAATTTTATTCCTTCCTTATTTTTTTTTGAAAACTCCTTTTATTATATACAAGTTAAAAACAGTCTTTCCCTAAAATAATGTAAAGCCCCCATCTATTTATGGTTTACGCAAGTTCATATAAGAATCATTCACCTATTTAAAATGATTTTCGCTGCCAAAAAACCCCTATAAGGAGAAAAGAAAAGAAAAAAAAGGGCTGGATGGAATAAAACTATATTATATTGTTAAACCTAAGTCTTTGAATAATTTTTTTGTTTTTATTCCAATACCAATAATCATAATGCAATCCTCCGAAGTTCCACCCTCCTGATAAGAGACTGTGCATAAATTGTAGGTTGATTACGAATTTATCGCTATTGAATTGATTTATCGTCTCCCAATAGGAATGCTCCATCTCAGTATCATAGGAGTAGGATGAACCATCGCGGTTGATAACTGTTACCGTGGTTCCGCCAAATTTTATCTCGTTGTTTTCGATGCCGTGCTGACTCTGGATGAAATGGGCCCAATCGACAAATGTGCGATCGTCCGTGACTCCATCGTATATATCTATATTACTGATATCATTAAGTATGGAATCATAGGTTCCGCTTGTATCTTGCTCCATTTCCCATATAATATAATCTAATTGGAGCATCTTTTCCTTATAATCCAATGTCTCAATCAATCGATCATTTCCATTGGAATCTATGAAAGTCAACCCTGTCATTCCAAGAATGGCATGCAATGGCCCACCATTTTCAAGCGATATCATAGGGTTGTATTTTCCAATAATACGGGGGATGGTAATTTTTCCGTTTGGCCAAGTATTGGACTCTCGATCCTTCGCCGATACTATCGAGTCGAATTTAGCATAGTGCTCCAACATACCCTCGGATGTGACAATGGAAACAAATGTCTGACCGTGCAGCAATGTTCCGAGCGCATCAAGTTGCTTTTGGAAACAATACGCATTATACATATAATCTAGAACTTCAAATTGTAAAAATGCATCATCTTGCCAAGATCCCCCTGACTTTCGGCGTAATAATACTCCAATATCTGTAATGACTCCTTTAGTGCTTTTGAAAATATTATATTTTTTTATGGTTACATAGGTTTGGTCGTAACGGGAAGATTCGGACATTAATGGGAATAACCATTCGTTTCCCACTATTCCCCCAATACAAGTACCGCCGAGATATCTTTCAGAATTTTGTGTATCATCTGTGAGAAACTGGTTGAATAAAATTCTTTCTTTAGAGTTTTGGGTAGCGATGTCGTGGTAATTCCCTTTAATGTCATTTCGATAAGTATCCCACGAATTTTTTCCTATGGTCTTTGAATTCATCAATTGACTTAAATATTTTTTATCACGGCATAATTTCATCCAATCTTGTAAGTTGAAAAAGCTTAATTCTGCAGATAGTAATGGAGTATCAAAAACATATCTTCCTGCTTGACCAGTTGCAATGGAAGTAGTGAATAAATTTGCAAGATCATAGTAAGATTGGTCAAATACTCGATAAATTCTACTATCACGATGATCTTTTTGGCCGGACATACCATAAAAACGAACTAATACTCTTATTGTATCTTGATCGAAAATATTTGAAGCTGCGACCGTTTTTTCATATAAATCACCAGAACGTGAATTTCTTAATCCCCATGCAAATTGAAAAGCTTCATTTGATTTAGAATTCTCAATTAAAACTAATTTAGATGGATCATCTGAGAAAAAGACACCAGTTGCTAATCTATAGGTATAAACAGAATATCTATTTAAATAGCCTGATCCTATATTTTCCGATGAATATGGATTATGAGTAGTTGAAAGGTATTTTAAATCCACAACAAGTTGATTTACCCAATGTGAAAGACTGAAAAAACCACTATCACGTGTTTTAAATGTATCTAAATCATCAAATCTTCCTGTCGGAAGATTGAATCTGATTTTCCAAGTACTAGCATATAATAAATTACTTGGAAATCTGCGCAAGTATGCATCACGGTAAATATTGGTAAGAACTAAAAGTGAATGTCTGATTTCTCTAGTACCCGTTTCAGCTTTTCCGGATTTTGTATATTGGCGGAGTAAATTCAAAATATTTGAAAATTCAATTGAAACTGTTTTTAATTCATCAACTGTTAATTTTGAATCTTTATGCTCTAATTCTGCTTGAAATACGTCAAGCTTGAAGTATTTCGTAAATAGGAGAATTGCAGGGCCATCAATAATTTTTCCATCTGAACCAACAAGTGAAGGGAAGTTATTTTCCAGTAACTTCCCAACACTAATAATTTGACTCATATCTAACTCAGA
>JABCSI010000224.1 GCA_018238965.1 Promethearchaeota archaeon | reverse complement strand
CCGCTATAAGGCCCGCCATATCTATACGTACCGCCGAATTCCCATCGGAAGCGTTAGCTACACTCGTCACGGAAAACCTCTCGATCGGCGGTGCTCCGACACTGAAAACCCGCCAATCCGTAAACGTGGATGTATCCACCACGGGAGTTGATCCAATCACCACTGCTGTGCCGACTGGTTCAGCCTCGAAACTTCCATTGGAAATTAACTGGGCATTGCTGCTTGCGGCAAGCCCGCAGATTGCAGCCATCGTTGCGAGTATTCGATGCATCTTCTTCATCCGACCTCTCCTTGATTTTTTCCTCTTCGACTACGGCTGGCGCGGAACCCCCTTAAGGGTCTACAATTCCAGCAAACCTATTCTGAACCCTTTAGTTATAAAATTATTATTCATGTTTCTTAAATAAATAAAATAGTAGGTATCTTTTTATTGTGAAAATACCAATGTCATTGTGAGAAAGTATGAATTTCACAATGATGTGACTATCATGAGCAACGTAATTCGAACAAAAATTTCTAAGGGATTTCAAACGGTAGTTCCTGCTCCTATCCGTGATAAATTTGGATGTGGGCCGGGCGATGAGGTACTATGGACAGTTGTCGGTGATGATGTCTTTATTCATGTTAAACGGAAAACAAAGATAGATCCTATACTGGAATTAGGTGGACAATTTCAAACACCAGATATAGATAATAGTACAGCAAATCTAGATGAAACATTGAGTGAATAAACAAATGAAGTATTTTGTCGATTCTGGAGTCTGGATTGCTTATTTTAATAAAAGAGATTCATTTCATCAAGTTGCATTATCCATAATCCCAATTATTCTAAAACAAAAAAATAACACCGTTTATATTTCAGATTGTGTCATTGATGAAGTGGTAACCTATATCAGGAAAAAGATTGGGCCAAAAGAATCCATAGAAGCAGCCATAGCATTACTAGATAGTTATTTAATAAAAATTCTATATAATGACAGCCAAAATGTTATGGCAACGTATCATATCTTTTCCATGTTTCCGCGTTTGAGTTTTACTGATGCAAATAATATTGCTTGGATGCGAAAGGAACAAATTTCCTACATTTTCTCCTTTGATTCAGGTTTTGATGGAATTCAACATATTACAAGATTGATGGGTTTACCTGAATTTGATTTTGAATAATCCATCATTGATATATCGGAACCGCGAAAAACTTATTAGGATATAGCACCCACGTTAGTGTGAGTCTTGTGAAAAAGCGTAAATTAATTATCCTAATTGTCAGTATAACCTTATTCCTAATCGGAGTTCCGGGAATATTTTTGACTTCATACCAAATCCGTTTACATAATCCGAAAGTATTGGGAGAACTGCCAGATGTCCTAAGTTTCAACAATGGAACCCAAGTTGATTCGAGTTCAGCATGGGATATCCGTCGGGATGAAATCAAAATCTTGCTTGAGGACTTTGAATACGGCCACATGCCCGGGCGCCCCGATGCAATCCAAGCCCATTTACTTTCCACCAATTCCCTATTACGAGATGGTTTAGTAGAAAAGTACAACATAACGGTTGTCCCTTCAAATGAAACTGCTGCGTCTCAGTTCAATTTTACACTCTGGCTATATCTCCCTTCCGGAAGTGGTCCATTTCCTGCTATTGTCAAAGTTTCGCCTGATGGAACAGGAAACCAAGTACCAATCGCCCAAACAGTCATAGATCGTGGTTTTATTTTTGCATGTTTTGAGCATACGGAATTGGATCCCGACATTTCGGGTGAAGACGTTATCGGTCCAGCACAAAAAGCCTATCCCGATCAGGATTGGGGGAGTCTCGCAATTTGGGCATGGGGAGCTATGCGTGTTGCGGATTTTCTAATACAGGAGCCGTGGGTGCAATCCGATTCTTCTTTTCCTTCAGTCAATAAATCACAATTAATCGTAACCGGCCATTCCCGCCGGGGAAAAACGGCTTTAGTTGCGGGTGCGTTTGATGAACGGTTTGCGATGGTAGTTCCTAATGATTCGGGAACCGGTGGCGCTTCCAGTTATTTCATCCAAGGGTTTTTCTGTGAACGGATTCGGGGTTTAACCACCAATCGCCGATATTCTTATTGGTTTCAGGAAGATTTCGGGCAATTCACCGGAAAAGAAGAAACTCTTCCCTTTGATCAGCATTTTCTACGCGCCCTCGTCGCTCCACGGTTACTTCTGGTCACCGACGCCCTCGGAGATTATTGGGCTAACCCCCCCGGGAATCAAGCAATGTATTTAGCGTGCCAACCGGTGTTTGACCTATTGCAAGTGTCAGATCACAATGCCCAGCATTTTAGAACGGGCGGACACGGGTTTTTGGAAGAGGATTTTGATGTATTATTTGGATTTGCAGATAGTATGCTCCTAGGTCAATCAAGTTCCATTGATTTCTATCGGTTACCGTTCAGATTTGATCTAGATGATTTGTACTGAAAGATGAACTAAACAGTCAATGATTTATTCGATTTTGAGCCCCATTTCCACTGTATCACAGAATTCTCCGTTGATGAACATGCATCGGGTTTTTATCCCTTCTTTTTGGAAACCCAATTGTTCATAAAGTTGTATTGCTCTGTGATTGGTGGTACGCACACTCAGATCGATTTTTCGGATAATGCCGCTGCGTTTAGCCCACGTAATCAAATATTCCATCATAGCAGTTCCAACGCCTAAATGCCAATGGGCTTTAATCACACTTGTACCAAGTTCTGCCGCATGGAGCATTCTCGTTTTATTAGAAGCCGATAAATTGGCGATACTCACAATTTGGCTATTTATTCTTCCCAAAATCATGATTGAATTTTGGGATTTTTGGAGTCCCTCGAGAAATTCGGTCTCTTTTTCGACTGTCATATGAAATTCTCCCCCACCAAAAGTTAAGTTATCGGTTTCTCCTCCGATTCGGTTAAGAAAATCGATCATTTCGGCTGCATCCTCTGGATTCGCGCGAATGATACTCAATGATGACCCATCTTTGAGAATTCTACTATTTTGAAGTTCCATATTGTTATTAAGAATTAAGATAACCCTTTTAACAATTTATTAAATAGAGTTTTCTTATCCATTGGAGTAAATAGCTTTTTATATGATCACATCGATATATAGATCTAGAGAGTATGGCATCAAAATCTATATCGATAACTGAGGATGTTTATCAATTATTAAAGCAATTTCAGATTAAAGGTGAGAGTTTCTCACAAACAATTATGAGATTAATTAAAAGGCAAGAAAATTTGCTAAACTTGGCTGGTGCTTGGAAGAAAATTCCTGAAAGCGATGAAGCTATTCGAATTATAGAAGAAACAGTTAAAGAGACTCGTAATCGTCCAAATGAGCAAATAAATTTAATTTAATAATCAAGAAATTGTGATAAATATGACGATTTTAATTGATTCTAACATAATTATCGGTTATCTTAAAGGAGAACCTGTTATTGAAGAATATTTAACACAAATAGTTATGGCGAATACTCCAATTTTTGTTAGTTCTATTTCTATCTATGAAATTTATCTAGGAATTATTGCAAATCTTTACTTAAAAAATGGGAGGCCTCACTTGATTCCTGAATTGTTAAAAAGTTATAATCAATTACTTCAAACTTGCACTATATTAGATTTCACCCAAAATTCTGCTGAAATTGGTGCTGATATTTATGCTCATGCTCAAGGAAAGGGTGAAACTATAAAGCAGAATGATTGTATGATCGCAGGAATAGCCCTTTCTATGGGAATTTCAAAAATAATCACCAGGGATTTGAAAGATTTTGAGAAAATTAAAAAAATTTCTGGATTAAATTTTGTTGTATTATAGCTGAAAATGTGAATAAAATCCAATCGTTCCAATTATCCAATGATTAAAAGGTCAAAAGGATACTTCACGTATACTTTGGACTCCTTATCAGCTACTAATCGAGGCGGCCAAATCGTGAATACACAATGTAATGCTCCGTTATGCATTGCAGAATAATATCATGCGTTTTACAAACCAATATTTCAGCATTATTCTTCGATGATTTCATTTATTTTTCAGACACATCGCCTTGAAAAGTCCCTATAATTTCATCAGAACAGCCAAATATATCAATTTGCCCATCCCAATTCCGCAATTTTTGACAATTTCTTTCCAAAAACGCAGTTTTGAATTGTATTAGTTTTTGTTGGTTAATTTCTCTGAATTGGGAATTCTTCATAGTTTTGATGACAAAAATTAATTCCATCTTACAAGAATCGTCATAATCGAAATAGTAGATAAAGGAGGGAGTTTCATAGAGTAAAAGCCGTTCTGTTCCCATTTCCGTAATAAATGAATCCAAAGCCGACATAAAACAGCCAAAATACTGCACTATTTCATCATTGATGGCATCCGTTTTACGAAATAGAATAGCTCCATTGGCATTACAAACCCAAAATTCCAGAATATCTTTCATTTTGATCAGTAAGAAAATCCACCTTTAAGACTCTTTGCCCATCATACTTCACCAAACTTAATTCTGTGTTAATATTTCCGACAAAAAAAGAAAAAGAAACGTGAATTTTAAAAATACCTCCAAGCCACAAATCTAATTAATAACTTAACCTAAATATCTACTTAACAACTCAATAGTAAAAAGTGAGTAAATGAGCCAAAAAAAAACACTTATTCCACAATCACTCTTGAATTTTGAGATCCCTAAATCTAAAATTAAGATTGAAGCCCGATCTTTGCAAAACTTTGCAGCAGCCATCGGAGATGCGAATGATATCTATTATGATGATACTTTACCAGAGGGAATCTCAAGCCATCCCTGTTATCCGATCACGACAACATGGCCACTATTCGAACAAATGATGCCGTCGTTAATCCAAGCAGGTCTTTCACCCCAAGCTATAAATAAATTAGTCCATTATTCTGAAAATCTGATTCTCCATACGCCGATCACTCCAAAGATGCGATTAAAATTTTCAGGAAAAATCATTGGCATTACCCAACGTCAAAAAGGAACACAAATGCATTTCAAATTAGAGGCAACCAGGCGTGGGATCCTAATCTTTGAGGACTATACCAGCATCTTCTTTCGAGGTATAGATATTGATTATCAAGATGTTATCCTAGAAAAAGTATCAAATCCCGCCGTCGATGCACTTAAACATAATGATTTACAACCAATCCATACCCTTGATCTTCGGTTTTCAAAAATCTTCCCGTATATCTACGATGGATGCACGAATATTGTATTTCCCATACATACATCAAACGCATTTGCCCAAAAAGTGGGACTCCTGGGACCTATCGTGCAAGGTTCAGCATCGTTTTCCAGATGTATTTCAGAAATTATGAAAATATTAAAGATAGAAAATCCCCAACAAATTAAGCAGATCGCAGGACAGTTTGGAGCCTTTATCCTACCAGAAGAAGATCTACATTTGAACATATATGAATTAACCCAACCCACACAGTCAACAGATTCTCTTGATATCGGTTTTACATTGGTCAATTCATCGGGGAAAATCGCGATAAAAAATGGCTACCTTAAAGTAAAACTCTAGTTGAACGCATCTCACACACACCACGTTTCTTAAGGATGGAAAATAAAGATCAGATTGATAATTATGAAAATTACAGATTTCTTTTTGGGCAAATTTGACCACAAATTTTGGAAAAACCGCCTATGTTTGTTCTTAATTGGGGAATTCATAGGCACACTTTTGCTAGCATGGGCATTACGGCCGATTTGGGTGGATGCAAGTTGGAATTACGTACCATTTGTCGACTATATTAGTACCCTTGGATGGGGTCGGACGGAAGGAAATATCGGGGCGTGGGTATTCGTAGTTGGTTTTAGCTTGTTTCCAGTAATCGGAACTGCTTGGAATTCATATCTTTTTCAACAATTTAAGAAAGTAAACAAGATTTTTGCGGGCTTTCTGTGGTTGATCTTTGAATTCAGCTTGATAAATGTGGCATTTGTGGGAATTTTTGATGGAGCATGGCCTGAACCTGGAATATCGGGATATATGCATGGCTTTGGTGCAATGTATTCGTTTTTAGGACATGTGGTATCTGCGACTTTGGTATTTATTGCGATTGCAGTTATATATTGGAGAACTCCCAAAGCGGAACGCACGATGAAGCATCCTATTTATTTCTTCTTAGTTATCGCAGAATTGATCATGGTATATTTGCTTTTTGACCATTATGGCGGTGCTGCTTGGCAATGGTTTATCATGTTATCGTTAAATGTGTTTCTCTTTGCCATCAGTCGGCTTTTTCCCGAGGATATTAATCAGGGACGAACATAATTTGTTCTATTCTTACTAAAGTATCATGAAAATGGACCCGATTTCCATTTCTTTGGCGATACAACCGGAGGATAAACATACCGTTCTCGATAAGAAATAGCGTCAATCTGTTGGATTTCATCTATTGAAAGAACTACCTCCGTAAATTCAAAATTATCTCTGAGGTGATCCACGGAACTTGCCTTTGGAATAGGAATGGCACCTTTTTGCATTACCCACGCAAGAGAAATTTGTGCGGGAGATGTGTGGTGCTGTTCCCCAATTGACTGTAAAACGGAATCTTTAATAATATTACCACGGGCAAGGGGAGAATAAGAAATCATCTGAATTTGTTGTTCCTTAAGATAAGACAGCATATTTGCTTGCGGAAGATAGGGGTGATGTTCGACTTGATGTGCAAAAATTGGGACATCACAGGCTTGTTGGGCATCCTCAAGCATGGAAATCGTGAAATTCGAGAGACCTAGGTGTTTAATAAACCCATCATCAATCAATTTATTAAACATTTTTAGTTAAAAATCAATTTTATTTCTCTATAAACGCGTACTGGAAATAAAATTAGACTGGATTGATGATGTTGTACGAGCTAAAAGGCCTAAATATCTACCTGTTGTATTGACCAAGACCGAAGTAGGAAACATTCTAAATGAAATGTCGGGTTTGAATGCATTGGTTGCAAAGTTATTATATGGCACAGGTATGCGTTTAATGGAGGCGCTTAGGTTGCGTGTTCAGGATGTAGATTTTG
>JABCSI010000223.1 GCA_018238965.1 Promethearchaeota archaeon | reverse complement strand
AATATTCCAAAAAATTCGTCGATCTCCAGTGTGGATTCTGGTGAATATTGTAGCAGCTATCGGAATTGTTTTCCTCTTCCTTAATTTAGTGTTACTGAATTATTATCAGCCCGTGTCCCTCTACGATATTGTAATCCTATTCATCGGATTCACGTGGGGAATATTCGCCATAACTTTGGTGGGAAGTGCTATTAGATTTGGGGTTCGACTCCTGGTAATCATGTATAAACAGAGAAAAGATGGAAAAAACGGAAGAGATGTCGGCCAAAACCATCACGGTGAGGGCCATCAACCAAAAATATCCGAAGGCATCCTTGTAGCCTTACTCCTGTGGAGTCTCTTTTTTCCCCTGTATTTGGGAATCGATCAGATTAACCAACCTGAATTTAATACAGGTCTCATCCAACATCAGGATATTTATTCCCGAGGGGGAGATGAATATTACACCTTCCGTATTCCCTCAATGATCGTGATTCCCCAAGATGCCATCTTGAATAATTCTGACTTGGTCGCCAAGGACATTATTCTAACCTTCGCCGAAGGGCGACAAAATACAGTTCTCGATACCGGAGCCATCGATACGGTAATGCGGCGAAGTATAGACGCAGGGATAAATTGGGAACCCATGCATGTAATCAACCGATGGCTTATCCCTGCAGAGGAAATCAAGTTCGGAAATCCCACTGCAGTCTTTGATAATGGTACGGGTCAAGTGTTTTTAACATATACCAATATGAGCCAGTTAAACGGCCTACGGACCTTATTTCATAGGGTTAGTAATGATGGAGGAGCCACGTGGAATTCTCCCATTAGGTTGAACGGTACCGATAGATCTGTTGTAGGGCCAGGTCATGGCATTCAAATGACAGTGGGCAGTTATGCGGGTCGTTTGATTATCCCGGCCTATGATCGCAGTGGAAGCTATGTCCTTTTCAGTGATAACCATGGTAAAACATGGGAGTACGGGGAAAATGTCGGATATGGGAATGAAAATGAAGTATTGGAATTGGAAAATGGAACTTTGTATATGAGTTTGCGTACGAGGGTGGGGGTAAGTTCGGTGCACGAGCCTTTCGATCGTCTATATTCTCTTTCATCGGACGGAGGTTTAACCTGGACTGAAGAAAAAATGCATAGTTACCTGCCTGAACCAATCGTAATGGGATCCACCGCCCGATTAAGCTCCAGCGCTACATCCGATCAATCTCGTATCTTAACCTCTCTACCCGGAAGTTACACATCCCGTGCCAGAATGACCATTTATCTTTCCGTTGATGAATCCCAAACATGGACTGAGGAGAAAATTCTGTATTTTGGGCCTTCGGGCTATTCGGAATTGGCCGTTCTTTCGAATGGTACTATCTGTTGCCTCTTTGAGCGGGGGCGTATCGAATATTCAAACATCCTTACCTTCGCTCAAGTCGATCTGGCTTGGCTCACAAGTGAATAATATGTTACCGTGGGTTTTTTTTTGGTGGGTTTAATTTGAATTAAGGAAAAAGCAAGAAAAGAAGAGAGGAAGAAAGGAAGATATAAGACAAGAAGGAAGAAATTTCAAAAAAGATTGAATCTATATGATTGCAACTATATGATTGTCTCTAAATGATTGCATCAAAAATTTCTTCGATATTGATTTTTCCCAGAATTTCCTGCCCATCCAGGTCGGTTCCCATTGAGTCTTCATACGGAATAATGATTCCTTCCTCTTCCAGCGCGGAAAACGAAATGAGGGTCACTTCTTCTGGAGGTTGATCTTCGGAATTTGATTGTTCGAGATCCGTCTGTGAATCTGAATCAGAATTGGAAGATTTCCTAAACAATCTTGGCTTTTGTTTGGCCTTTTCTTGCTTGACCAATTCTTCTGGAGTAATAACGTCTTTCATTGCATTGAATCCTTCGGGATCCAATTGTAATTTATTATAGAGGTAACACTCCACTAAATCATCATAAATAAATAAGGGGACAAAGGCTTTCCGGATAGTTTTTTGTTTCTCGGTATTGTAAATATCCACTTCGAAGATATCTGGAAAAATTCGATCGCTTTTTTTCTTATACAACCGTTTGGATATGGTTTTGCCTTTAAAATCGATTTGAATTGAATTCTGATCCACTTGTTCATTGCAATACTGAATTATTTTATCTATATGTCCGACCAACGCTTCTTTCTCATCCTTTCCTTGTAAAAATTGTTGATAGGAATCGAGATAGGATTGCAAGATCTCCGCTTGTAAATCGTTAAAACTGTGAATGCGCGATGCAAGATCCTTAGTAAGATTCCACCATTTTTCCACCAAGCGAAGATCTAATTGACGGTAGAATAGGGTGCGATATTTTTGCTCCGCATATTTTAATAAATTTTCCAAGAAAAGGCTGTAGATTTTCCCATAGTCGAAGGTGAACTGCTTATCATTCGCCTGGATTATGGCTCGCTTGGCTGGAAAGATGAACAATGATGGCCTTTTGGTGAGAATTCGATCAATTCTAAGGGGCATTGGAAGAATTGGGTTGTCAAATGAAGAACTTTGGATTTGATCGATGAAGAAAAGCATTGGTGCCGCATCATTTTTCCGTGTCGGCATTTTTTTGGGAGCATTGGGATTTGTTCGAGTAAACATAGGATTCAGCTGAAGGGATGATTATTTAGGATAAAATAGGGCTCATATATGAATATTGGGTTGAAGGAATGCAAAATGAATAAGTAAGGGAACGTAAAAAAAAATTAAAAAACCGATACAGAATATCAAGAAAATCTATCTATATAGAATCTCTACCGAACATCCAGCACCATATGTGATGACTCTCATTTAATGCTGTTTCTTCAGGCACCTTCTTGTTACATTCGGGGAGCATCTTAGCTTGGCAGCGTGGATGGAACGAACAGCCGCTTGGCGGGTTGGAGGGCGACGGAATTTCACCTTCCAGAATGATTTTGTGCTGCAATTCCTGTTTACTAACTGCGGGTCGGGCAGACAAAAGGGCCTGGGTGTAGGGGTGTTGGGTATTGTAGAAGATATCCTCGATATTTCCGGTTTCTACAAACTTTCCAAGATACATTACGTTGATGCGGTGGCCAATGTGGTGAATAACCGAGAGATCGTGGGTGATGAAAATATAGGCCAAGTGAAATTTCTGTTGGAGATCTTGCAAGAGATTCAAAATCTGAGCCTGCACAGATACATCCAAGGCCGATGTTGGTTCATCCAACACAATGACTTCGGGATCACATGCCAGAGCACGGGCGATTACAATGCGTTGTTTTTGTCCACCGGAAAATTCGTGGGGAAATCGATCCAAATGTTCCGCTTTCAGGGACACCTGATTCATTAAATGCAATACATTTTGGCGGATTAGCAATCTATCTTTGATACCACGCAGGTTTCGCAACGGTTCACCAATTATATCGACTATTTTCATCCGTGGGTTCAAGGAGGCATCGGGATCTTGGAATACCATTTGGACTTTTTGACGAATATGCCTTTTCTTATCGAGCAAATTTTGAATTTCTTCATTTTTATAGAAAATTTGTCCGTCGGAAGATTTTACCAAATTTAAAATCGCTTTGGCAATGGTAGTTTTACCACATCCACTTTCGCCGACTATCCCAAGAGTTTCTTCAGGATATAGGTCGAAGTCAATTCCTCGCACTGCGAGTACTTCTCCAATTTTCCGCATGAACAATCCCCCAATGATGGGGTAGTCCACTTTCATATTTCGTATGGACAATACTGGTTTGGATTTATCGTATTCTTCTACAAATACTTCTTCTACTGATTCTGTCATTAGAAACTAGCCTCCAATCGTTCTCTAGCAGTTAATTTACGAAACATATCTTCATCTGATTGATCTTTGTCATAAAGATGGCAAGCCACTTGAACTGCCTCGCCCATTTGGATTAAGGGGGGTCGAATTTCCTTACAAATTTTCATTGCATGGGGACATCGCGGATGGAATCGGCATCCCGAAGGAGGGAAGATCAAGTTAGGCACCATACCCTTGATGATAGATAATTTTTCTTTCCGTGATTCTGGTGTGATTTTGGGAATGGCGGACATCAATCCTTTGGTATATGGATGTTGTGGATTTTCAAAGATGTTTGAAACTGTTCCGTATTCCACAATATTTCCGGAATACATAACTGCAACACGATCGCAAAGTTCGTAGATTACACCTAAGGAATGGGTAATAAAGAGAACAGAGTTCTTCAATCGGTTCTTCAATTCCCGAATCATATCGAGAATTTGTGCTTGGATGGTCACATCCAATGCAGTGGTTGGTTCATCACAAATCAACAATTTGGCATTGCACGCTAAACCCATGGCAATCATGATTCGTTGGCGCATACCCCCAGATAATTCGTGTGGATATCGAGCAATCAACAAATCTGCATTGGGTAAACCAATTCGGTCAAGAAGTTGGGAAGATTCTCGATAAGCAATATCTTTTAGCTTAATTTTTCTTTTAACTTTGCGTTTGAGTTGATTTATCTGTATTTGCAGGGTTTCCGCCCCTTCATCGGAGGCATTTTTTAAGTCAGATTTCATTTGCTTCAGTTTTTCTTTCAAGATACTATTTTCTTGTTGCGCTTTGGCTAATTCTTCTTTCAAATAATCCATTTGGTGCAACAAATAGACCTCAGCTAACTGATCTCCAACTTTCATGACGGGATTCAGCGAATTCATCGGATCTTGAAACATCATGGTGATTATATTTCCACGATAGTGAAGCATTTCTTCTTCCGATTTCTCAATTAAATTTTCTCCTTCAAAGATCATTTCACCAGATAATATTTTACCTGGACTTCGGACTAATCTCAGAATCGAAAGAGCCGTCACGGATTTTCCACAACCAGTTTCTCCAACCAATCCTAGAATTTCATTACGGTTGATAGAAAATGATACGCCATCAACCGCTTTAACCACACCTTCTTCCGTATAGAAGTAGGTGTGTAAATCTTTGACTTCTAACAATGCATCATTGTTTTCAATCGATTTGCCGTCTGATAGGGTGCTATAATTTTGGGTATCGCTCATTTTATAGTTTCTCCTTGTTTTTTCAATGTATTACTTCTTCTTTCCTTGTAATCTTGGATCAAATGCATCTCGTAACCCATCACCTATTAACATAAAGCCTAATACGGTAATAAGAATACCAAATCCAGGTGTAAAGGCGGCAAAAGGTGCCTCATAGATTTTTGAGCGAGCGTATTGGATATCGTTTCCCCACTCGATGAGGGTAGGATCGGAAAACCCTAAGAAAGCTAGACCCGCTAAACTCAAAATAATTCCACCAATATCGAATGTGAGAGAGACTAATACAGGAGCAAGGCAATTTGGTAATATATGTTTGAACATGATTTTACCACTGCTTGCACCAGCGACCTTTGCGGCTTCGACGTAGGTTTTATTTTTCTCTTGGAGTGCTGCACCCCGAACAAGTCGGGCATATCCTGGAATACCTAAAATACCATATACAAATAAAATATTTCCCATGGATGGCCCTAATATTGCAATAATAATAATTACAATAATTAAACCAGGAAAAGCCATAATGATATCGACTCCACGCATAATCAGATTATCAATAATTCCCCCTGAGTAGGCGGAATAGATACCTAACATAGTCCCCAAAGTTACACTTATGACAATAGCAAATAGACCCATAGTTAGGGAAGAACGAGCACCCCAAATTAAACGGGAGTAGACATCTCGTCCAAATTTTGCTGTTCCTAAAAGATGATTCTCATCTGGCTCTGCCCAACCTGGTGATTCCACATCTACAAGATTAATTGCATAAAAATCATAAGTTGTAATTAATGGTGCAAAGACTGCCCAAGTTAGTACAATGAACACAACAACGAAACCGAAAATTGTAAGAAAATTATTCAATTTAGATATAAATTTCCTTTTACTTTGAAATCGAGTTAGAAGCATCTTTCGACGTTCTAATTCCGGCTCTTCTTTTCCAGGAATTAATAAAAATCCCAAATACTTCGATCCGATTTCACTTAATTGTTTTTTAAATGAATCGGGTTTGTATAATTTTGCTTCAATATTTGTTACTGTAATTTCTGCTGCCATTTTTCCATAACCTCCTTAATATCGTATCCTGGGATCTACAATCCCATATAATATATCCGTTATCAAATTTGCCAAGACGAAGATAATTGTCATCAGAAAAACACTGGCATTGATAAGGAAATAATCCTGTGCGTTGATAGCAGCAATCGCTAACATTCCCATTCCATTTAATTGAAATGTGGTTTCAGTTAATACGGCCCCACCAAGAAGACTCGCAAAACTCAATCCTACGATAGTAATGGTAGTGATTTGAGCATTTTTCCAAGCATGTTTGTAAATTACCTGTTTTTCCGTGCATCCCTTTGCTCTAGCTGTTCGAATGTAATCAAGTTCCAATACCTCTAACATGCTAGAACGGGTTTGGCGTGATATTGTTGCAAGACTAATAAAGCTCAGACAGAACACGGGCAGAATAAGATGTAAGGCCGTATCCGTAAAGATATGAAAATCACCTTTGAGCAATGAATCCAATAGTCTCAATCCCGTGATATTTGATTGGTAGGTGATGTAGGATGGACTCTGGTATAGTGTTGCATCTAGCCAATTTAATCGTATAGCGAAAATATATTGCAGTATCATACCCATCCAGAATACAGGAATTGCAACTCCCACTAATGCAAAAAATCGAATAACTGTATCTGACCATTCATTACGATGAACTGCGGAAAATATTCCTGCACGGATGCCAATAAACGTGGAGAATGTAATTGCGAGTATCGTTATTTCTAAGGTTCTTGGAAATCGAGCTCCAATTACATCCCAAACATCTGCATCTTTTTGAACAGAAAGTGATGGCCCCCAATCTCCTGTAAATAAATTTTTCATATAAATAAAGAATTGGGTAAAGATATTTTCATAATAGCCCCACTTCATTTTCTGTGCTTCTATATATGCTAATTTGGAATCGGTCATGTTAGCTTCCCCAACCATCAAAATCCAAGGGTCGCTGGGCATCGCTCTGACCAACCAAAAAGTAAGAAACATATTCCGGTATTTTACCAAAAATTTTACTATCGT
>JABCSI010000222.1 GCA_018238965.1 Promethearchaeota archaeon | reverse complement strand
GCATTAGGAGTTTCGAAGATTCTAAATGAATATTCAAGATTACTAAGTTAAAATCAAAGAGAAGAAAGAAATAACAAATTTAGGACAATCTGTTCAAGATAAATTAAGAAATTATGCAAAAAAGAATATGAAAGTAATTCATTTAGTGTATTATGGTTATGTGTTTGAAAAATTTCTTTATAGAGTATCTCTTTCAAAATATTACCCAAATTTAATCTTAAAAGGTGGATTATTGCTCCAAAGTGTGAATTTAGATATTCGTCAAACTACTGATATTGATTTATTAATTATTAAACTTGCCAGCAATCCAACTCTACAAACAATTTGGGTTTCGGGAAGAATTTCTGTCGTTAGATTCGATGGAACATGCATGGATATTTCGATTTCGATTGTATTTCACCAACACCACCATATATTCGCGGTCTACTTTTCAAAGAAAGGGGAACCATACTATCCTAAGGATTACAATTTCGTTTCGCATTATTGGGAAGGTCTATTGTTAGATATCGAAGGAGAAATGCGTGTGCCTGAATTTAATAATTTTTTGGGAATTGGGAATTGGTCATCTATCTTGCGGATGATTGAAATTACAGCAGGACCGATTTTTCAAAAATTTGGTTAGGTCTTTGCTGATTTTTTTACTTCTTCTTCTCTCACTTTCAATCTATTCGGAAATTATCTGCATTCTTTAAAAGAAAAAATGAAGGTAAAATAACATTATACCCAACGATTCTCTGAAGAATTAGGATCATTGTCAGATTTTGATTGGGACTCATGTTTATGGGCCCGCTCTCGAGTCGATATTAGTTCATTTTGAAGTTCTGTGGTAAGTTTTGGGGAATCATTAAGTATCCAAGAGCCCATTTTTCTAGCACGGCGAGAAATTGATTTTTGGATGCTCATCCACTCATCAGTTGCATCTTGGAAAAAATCCTCGAGATTCTCAGAACGTTTTTCAAAAATATGGAAATATTTCGATTCTCTATTAAATGCTTGCTCCACAACCCTTGCAAAATCGTGAAATTGAGATACTTCATTAAATTGGGACTTGAGAATTGTCGATTCGTATTTTTGGGTAAACTTAGTTTTTAAATCACGTAACATTATTTGAGCGTCATGGGTTGAAATATTATTATGGGTAAGCATTACCATCATAAAATGCTGAGAAATCCCGTAAACAAAGCGTAGTTCTTCCAATTGTAGAAAATGGATGTCTTGTTGGGTTATTTCTTGAAATAATGTGGTAATCGCGAATAAATATCCAGCAGTTAAACCCGCGTCGATATTAACAGGTAAATCTCGAAAAGTTTGATCAAAAATACAAATTCCGCTGGGGGTATGGATTATCCAAAATTTAAAGATATCCGGTAAGTTATCATCGACCATATATAGTTAGTTGGACGACCTTACAATTAATTTTTTATCTTCGAGCGCATTTCTGTACTCAAGAAAATGGTCTATGATGAAGAAAAGGAAATTTTGATTCCAGTGAGTGAATTTTTAGAGAAAATGGGTGTTCCTTACAAACAACAAGACATTGGGGGACAAACGCTTGACAAATTTCCCGCATTGGTGTGTACTTATCGATACCAAGGACAATATAATTTCGATGTAATTATTTATAATGTTGGGAAATGGTTGCATGTAAAATGTTTAGTTTTAAAAAATGCTACGCTGAAAACTGAAAACCGAGCAATGGCGTTCGAGCTAGCACTCCAATTGAATTATGATCTACCTGAAGTTACATTTTCTGCTAATAAGGGTGATATCTATATTGAAATGGATGCTTTGGTAGGAATCTCCTATGATGATTTTGCAGGGGAGTTTGCTTCAATCGGGGAGGGCATTGGGGCCTTCATTCAAACACTTCAAAAAGAGAGTGACATCCAAATTTCAAACACGGTTGGACATGAACACGAAGTAAAACGATGATCGCAACTCTTTGGATTAAATTTTTTTTGATCTTTGTTGATTGATATATTCATATTTTTGGTTAATTGGAAAAGATGGAAATAGTTTCCTTTTTTATTATCGTAAAAATGGGTACGGGATTCCATTGTGTTCTTGAAGAAGAGCCGGAAAAAACAAGTAAATTCTTGATCGAGCATTTTAATATGAATAAAAGATAAATAATGAGAAATAAAAAAGAATAACTATGATGAAATAGATTTCCAGACTTTAGACCAACTTATTTTAGGTGTAATACATCCTTTTGCACTTCCAACATTTTATCCAGAATGGCCCGTGCTTGAGTGGGCGATTCAACACATGGATCGGCTATTAGAGCTTGAAAAGCAAGGTCTTTAGATTGATGAATGGCTGCTTCTACAACCAAATCTTGCACAGATCCTTGATATCGCAAAAGAGCGGCCAGTCCCTTGGGGTACTCTCCAAGTGGGATTCCATGAATTCCATCTTTATCAATCATCGCTGGGCATTCTACGACCAGATCTTCGGATAAATTGGAAATTATTGCTCTATTGGTATTGGGCAAATTCACGGAGTTGTTCATATATTTTGCATCGGTTACAATTGCTTCGATGATGGGTATTGCTTCTTCATCATCGGCTTTGACTAATCTGGCACTTTTCCCTTTGCGGATTAACCGCCGAACCTTTCGCCCCTCTGCGGCTGTCATTTCAAAATATGCATCTCGGAACATATTAATTCCCTCTTCATCCGCTTGATCCCATGCCCAATGAATGTATTCTCCATAATGGGAATCACCTGTATAGGGAAGATAACCATATGTTTCTAACATGAATAATTGTAATCCAATACCATCATGGATTGGCATGTTCTGTAGAAACTCCTTGGCTTTGGCACGAATATCCGGATAGGCATCTTTTCCCGTGTCTTTATACTTAATTTCAAGAATAACGCCGAAATGATTGAGTCCCCCTGCTTTGAATTCCAAATTTTCAAAAGGAGTATCGAGCATCTTTGGAACGAATTCTTTTACAAAACCAATTTCATGGCACAGGCCCACAAATTTTAATTTCGGATATTTCCGATGGATTGCTAAGCAAATTCGACTCATGGGATTTGAAAAATTGATAAACAATGCGTTTGGACAGATATCCATCACATCTCCACAAATTTCTAATATTGGTGGAATAATTCGTAATGCATGAAACAATCCACCCGGTCCTCCATTTTCTCCCATCATTTGTTTATTTCCCAATTCCCGCGGGATATTTAAATCTTGGTCCCATAGCTCAAATCTGGGAGCAACCTCAATAGAACTGATTATGAAATCGGCACCCTTTAGTGCTTCTTTCCGATCTACTGTGGATTCCAAAACAAAGTTTGCTTCTTGGGCTTGTATTGCCGATTTACAAGCTTCGGTTGCCAAATTCAAATTTTCAGCATTTATATCGTGAAGCATTATGGTACTCCCTTCCAGAATCTTACTTTTCAGAATCCTTCCCACGGTTCCTAATCCGAATTGGAGGGATCCAGCACCGACCAATACAATCTTTTTTGCATAAGACATAGTTTTCTAAAATACCAATTTTTTAAAAATTTTGGTTTTTTCGCCCTATGTGTTCAATGCCACAACTGTATATCAAATATTTATAAAAAATGGCGAGTAAGAATAACATGTATCTAATCAATCAAGATATGGAGATTGGAAAATGAAAATTTTACAAGAAGGAGAAGGAAAACTTATCGGTTGGCATGATCCCGATGAGCAACGCGCTTGGGTGCAAAAAAAGACTCGAGCAATGGTTGATAAACGCATGTCCATTTCAGATGCAGTCAAAAAATACGTGACCGATGGTGATGTGATTGCCATGGGAGGATTTGGACATATCCGAATTAGTATGGCAGCAATCTACGAAATGGTCCGTCAAAAAGTTAGAAATTTAACCATGATGGGAAAAACAGGTGTCCACGATATCGATGTAATGATTGGTGGAGGCATTGTTAGTGAAGTTGAAGTAGCGTACTGTTTCGGGCATGAGATGCGGGGCTTATCAAAATGCGGGCGAAATGCCGTTGAATCCGGAAAAGTCAAGGTGGTTTCCGAAATATCCAATGCAGGCCATCAATGGCGTTTTCTCGGCGGTATGATGGGTGTTCCCTTTATTCCCACACGAACCATGTTGGGATCGGATACTTTGAAAAAATCATCGGCAAAGGTAGTAGAAGACCCTTGGACAAAAAAACCAATATGTCTCGTTCCTTCTGCAAATCCAGATATTGCCTTCATTCACGTTCCCCGATGTGATATCTATGGAAACTGTCAATATGATGGATACGTTGTCGAAGATTTTGAAATCGCTCGGGCGGCACGAAAATTGGTGATTACCACTGAAGAAATTATCGATAACGAAGTAATCCGTGAAACTCCTTGGAGAACTGTTATTCCGGGATTTTTCGTTGATGCGGTGGTGGAAGTTAAGTATGGTTCCCATCCTTGCAACATGCCTGGTCAATATTACTTCGACGAAGAAGTGATTAGTGAGTGGTTGGATATGTCGAAAACCGATGAAGGCCTTAAACAGTGGCTCGATAAATACATATATAACGTGAAAGATTTTGACGAATACTTAGAAATTTGCGGTGGAAAAGAAAAAATGGAGTATTTATATAAGCTGGAGCATTATCAAGCCCCACTGAAGGCACCTTGGCTCGATAGAAAATTAAACGCAGGGGGAAAAAAATAATGAGCGAACCTCACTATACAAACACCCATTTGATGGCGGTTACAGCTGCGAAATTACTCCTAGATGAAAAAAGTGTATTTGTCGGCACAGGGCTACCTATGATCGCAGCAATGTTTGCCCAACGAACCCATGCACCAAATCTCCTTTTGATATTTGAAGCGGGATCAATTGGGCCACAAGTGAAAACATTGCCGATTTCGGTGGGCGATTCCCGAACCGGCTATCGGGCAATTTCGGTTTCGGTCATGCATGATAATATGTCCTTTTCCCAATCGGGTTGGACCGATTACGGCTTTTTGGGTGGAGCGGAAATTGATATGTACGGCAACTTGAATACCACTTATATTGGTGCTGATTGGGATAATCCTAAGGTGCGATTGCCGGGTTCAGGTGGTGGAAACGATGTTGCATCCTTGAGTCAAAATTTCTTCATCATAATTCGCCAAACCAAGCGAAATTTTGTTGAAAAGGTGACCTTTATTACATCCCCTGGGTATTTAACTGGACCTGGTGCCCGAGAAGCTGCAGGATTACCTGCTAATGGGGGGCCCTTAAATGTCATTACTCAATACGGCGTGTATGGGTTTCAACCAGATACCAAACGGATGTACTTGAAATCATTGCATCCGGGAATCGATGTTAGCGAAATCAATGCAAATTCGAGTTTCGAGATCATTATTCCTGAGCATTATGAAATGACTCCAGAGCCCACTGTTGAGGATGTTGCCTTATTGCGAGAATTAGATCCCAATGGAATGGCAATTGGGAAATAATTTAGTTCCAATGCATCTTTCTTTTTTTTATCTCATTTCTATTCTACAATTATGTATTCGTTTCTTTGAATTCCGCTATTCTATATAAACTCTACAGACGATCCAATAGAAATTATATTAGGTTGAATGTTTAGATTCTAAACCCACCATTTTTTATATGACAACAGCGCTAACATATATTGTAATTAGAACTACAATAAAGGTGGATACAAAAATTATGAAAAAAAAAATTAAACATCTGTTAATTTCTTTGTTGATTTGTGGGGTATTGTTCTCTGCGGGCATGAATTATTCCAAAGCCCATTCTCCCATAGCAGTAACTTTGACTTACGATCCCGATACCAATGATTTGACTGCCCATATATTTCACACTGTCGGAGATCCCTCTACCCATTATGTTTACTCCGTCACGATTACCGTTAATTCCATTCTTAATGCGAGTCATATTTACACAAGTCAACCAGATGCGAATGAATTTGATTATATCTATTCCCTTAATCTTACTGAGGGGGATTCTGTCTCAGTTACTGCTATATGTAACCAAGGTGGAAGTAAAACTGGTACTTTAACATTTTCCCTTACCAGCGATGATGAACCATCCGATGATGAACCATCCGATGATGATACCGACGATGCCCCTGTTGATGATGGGGATGATAAGACAGGTATTCCTGGGTATACTTGGGTTGCGGTTACTGTTTCCCTTATTACTTTGGGGATGATTTATTTGCACAAATCCCGATCTCGACAGCTCTAAACTATCTTATTTTTTTTTTTATTTTATAGAATGCATATAATAGGTCAGTTATTTGCTTAAAATGCGATGCAAAGTATAAAGTGCTAATTCCAAAGAGTAGATTAGCAAATTCATAAAAAGAGATGAAAAACAGAGATTTATTAGTTATTTTTTATTTAAGGTCTGGCGAAGAATATCCAAATCTTCTTTATAATTTAGGCACATCCGCGTGATCTTGGCGATTTCTTCATATCTATCACTAAATTTATTGTGTGTACATTCAATAGTGATAATGTTTTCTTCATCACAAGTCAAATTAATGAGATTTTCGCATCGGGAACATGCCAAACTCATTTTTAACATATTTGGGTGAATGAATTGTTGGTTCACACTCATTAGATAAGAAATACTAATCTCCATTAATAATTGTTATTGTGTTTTGGAAAATTTTCAAAACACTTTACAATGAAGATAACTTTTTAACGGACCGCTATTAATTATCACAAATTTTTTCTATTCTCTTTTGTAAATTTAAAGTTCGTTTTTTTAACTTATCATCTCCAATTTTTTCAAACATTTCTAACACATTGACTAAGTTTTTTTTTGCGTTTTTACACCCATGTGACCGATTTCTAATCTCATCATCTCTTGTCTTATCATAAACGTCTAAAAGGTCTTTATAACAATTGATGTACTCATTCGAATCACCGTTATTGTAATGTGCATTGCCCAATAGGCTAAGTGTATTTGCAAGCCTATGCCAATCTCCTAATCTTTTCATCACCTTTTTAACTGGCTCAAATTGATTTATCGCTGCTTCAAAATTGTTTTGTCTTAAATAATGCTCTCCGATTCTGTAATCAACAGCAGAAATCTCTTGTATTGGTGAATGAATCTTTTTATAATAGAATTTACA